>CAZNJL010000001.1:0-30576 GCA_964573325.1 uncultured Candidatus Saccharibacteria bacterium
TTGAGAAGTCGTATAACTTGTATAGTTTATTTTGGGGATTAAATTTGGGATTTGTCGGAGCGCAGGATGTGGGAGATAAGTTGGAAGAAAAAGAAGAATCTCCGGTCACAGAACAGGAGAAAAGAGGGGACCGGAACATAGAAAAAATAGTGTTTCTGGACGAGACGGACAATCCCCCAAAAGAGACAGGTTCTATAAGCCTTTTTGCCAAACTTGGAGAGATTATTAAAAAAGCGATAGATTGCTGTAAAGAATAAGTTACTCTGCCAAAACCTCCACCGATAGTATCTTGACCGGCGATATCGGAGTTGATTTTTCACCAAGCTTACTAAATTTAACCTCGGCGGTGGCAATTTTATCTATTGTGTCCATGCCGGAAATAACACGACCGAAAATCACATAGCTCTTAGGTAAGGCGTAGGCTTGATGCATGATAAAAAACTGGCTTCCGTTGGTGTTGGGGCCGGAATTGGCCATTGCCACAGTTCCGCGGGTGTATTCGCCCTCAAAAGTTTCGTCATCAAATTTATATCCCGGGCCTCCGGTTCCGGTTCCTTCGGGATCGCCTCCCTGAATCATAAATCCCTTGATTACTCTGTGAAAAATAGTGCCATCGTAAAAACCTTCTTTAGATAACTTCACAAAATTTGCGACCGTATTGGGGGTTTGGTCGTGGTTAAGTTGTATTGTTATGTCACCCTCAGCGGTTTTGAGAGTGATAGTATATTGGGGGTTTTCTTCCGGTTGTACGGTTTTTTCCGACTGTGGAGTTTCATCCGGGAGAGTCTCGTTTGCGTCTGTATCTGCCTCTACTTCTGCTTCTGTATCTAAAGCATTATCGGTAATTTTGGAGTCAGCCTTATCATCAACTATAGCGCCACCGCTGTCAGAAGGCACTAAATCAGTCTGCTCAACCAGTTCATTGCTGCTTTTTGAGGGATTTTTAGCCTTATCTAAGACAAAAACTACCAACAAAACTAAAATGATTCCTGCGATTATTAAAAATGCTCCATATTGTGATTTCATACTTTAGTATTTTACCACCTATGTAAACTCCTGCCACTATGACAAGACTTAATTTTTACCTAGGAGAACTTGTCTGCTAAAATTAAAAGATGAAAAACAAATTAACCATGATCTTCATCATGCTACTAGTATTTATTGTTGATCTCGGAGCCATCACTAATATGCAGCAAGGAGTTGAATCCAGTTACAATGTAGAGCTTGCTTTTCTCGCCCTAAGCGGGGTTTTCTTTATTTTTGCCGGAGTGATGTTATTTAAAAAAAGGAAACCGGACATGCTGCTTGAACCCAAGGATAGTGAGAAAAACGATGGCGATCCGGACCAAGATGAGGCCAAAGAATTCCGAGGTAGGTTCTAACGATGGCTGTGCGCAATGAGGTGGAAATCCGCCGGAAAACGGAAAAGTTGCGCGAAACTATTCGAAAGCACGATTATGAGTACTATGTATTAAACAACCCGACCGTATCGGATGCAGAGTATGATAACTTATTTTCCCAACTGCAGGAACTGGAAAACTTATATCCGCAATACCTGGACCCTAATTCCCCAACCCAACGGGTAGGCGGAATTCCGTTGGAAGAGTTTGAAACTGTAGCGCATCCGCAACCAATGCTAAGCATCCAATCTATCAGAAAGGCCGAAGAAATAAAGGCTTTTGTCAAATCTGTCAACGAAGAGATAGGCGAAACTGATCTTGATTTTGTAGCGGAACCAAAGTACGACGGAGCTTCTATAGAGCTAATATACGAGGAAGGAAAATTGTCTTTGGCTTTAACTAGAGGTGATGGAGACAAAGGCGATAATGTTACCGCAAATGTTAAAACTATTCCCGAAATTCCATTGGTATTGCGAAAATCCGAAAAATCTTGGCCTAAAACTCTTATCGTCCGTGGCGAAATTTATATGAAACTTGACGAATTTAACTCTCTAAACAAAAACCGCGTACAAAACGAGGAAGAGCTTTTTGCAAACCCTAGGAATTCCGCGGCGGGGTCTTTAAGACAGCTGGATCCGCACATTACCGCGCACCGCCCCTTACACATTTTTGCGTACTCAAGCCTAGAACTAGAAAATGACTTCGTGACACACTGGGAGGTTTTGCATACACTAAAGGAATGGGGTTTTCCCGTCAATTTGGAACAGTCCGCTGTATGCAAAAATGTGGTTGACCTCTTTGCATATTATGAAAACTTAGCAAAACAAAGAGACAGTCTGAATTACGACATTGACGGAGTAGTTTACAAAGTTAATCAGTTGGCGCATCAACAAAAATTGGGTTTTAGAACCAGAAACCCAAAGTGGGCGGTGGCCTATAAATTTGAAGCTCGCCAAGAAGTGACCAAACTCTTGGATATAAAAGTGCAGGTCGGCAGGACGGGACGCATAACTCCGGTGGCCGTTCTGGAACCTATTCGTATTGGGGGAGTGGAAGTTAGTAGAGCGTCTTTACATAACCAAAGCGAAATAGATCGAAAAGATATCAGAGTAGGGGATAGGGTACTGGTGGAAAGAGCGGGAGATGTAATTCCTCAAGTAGTCAAGCCAATAAAGGAATTTCGCAGAGGGAACGAGCGTAAATTTTTAATGCCCGAAAAGTGCCCGGTTTGCGGCGCCGAAACTGTAACTTCCGATGATAAGAAGCAAACTAACTGCCCTAACCGAAATTGTCCGGCGCAATTAAGAGGTAATTTATTCCATTTTGTTTCACGGGGAGGCATGGATATTGAAGGAATCGGTAAACGGACAGCGGAATTGCTGGTGGAAAAAGGCTTGGTTAAAAGTTTGGCGGATTTGTATTGTTTAAAAAAAGAGGACTTGTTGAAATTGGGAGGATTTGCGGAAAAGTCAGCGCAGAATTTGATTGACGAGATTGCGGGAAGTAAGGAGCAAATTATGTCGCGTTTTTTATATGCGCTTGGAATCCCGCAAGTAGGGGAACATATTGCGACGGTTTTATCAAAAAATTATAAAGATTTTGGGGAACTTGGTAAAGCTACATCAGAAGAGTTGCAAAGCATTTATGAAATTGGTCCGGAAATAGCGCGGCAAGTGGTGGCTTTTTTTGATTCGAAAGAAAATCAGCAGATGTTGGGAGAAATGTATGCGAGGGGGTTGGTTTTAGAGAATTCCGGTTTTCAGGGTAAAAACGGGGTAGGGGGGCGGTTGCTAACCGGCGAAGAGACAAAAAGGCCGTTACCGTTTGAAGGCAGAAAATTTGTTTTTACCGGTGAGTTGGAAAAATGGTCACGCGATGAGGCAAAAATTTTGGTTGAAGAGTTGGGCGGTAGAGTTACGACAGGCGTTAGTTCCGCAACAGATTATGTTGTTGCCGGAGAAAGTCCCGGGTCTAAATTGAGAAAGGCGGAGGAATTAGACGTTACGATACTGAATGAGTCCGAATTCACAAATCTACTCCCACCCCCACGCTAAGGTAGTGCCTAAGGATCCAACACCCAACCCTGATATAATAATCACTATGCCGGAACCGCAAAACTTTGAAGACCGCCTTATTACCGTCAGCGAATACCTAGAACTCATCAATGAGTACATAAAACCTCTAAACTTCAGCATCACCGGAGAGATCAGCTCCGTTTCAGATCGCGCCGGCAACGCAGTATTTTTCTCAGTTTCCGACGAAAAAGAGCAAGCAGTGCTGGAATGCGTCATTTGGCGCGGCGTTTACCGCAACCTAGGCTTTAAGTTGGAAAAAGGCATGCGAATAAAAATGAGCGGATACCCCAACGTTTACAAACCCTCCGGAAAGCTTTCGTATGTTGCCGGAAACATTATTCCCACGGGAGAAGGCGCACTAATAAAAGCCTACGAAGAACTAAAAAAGAACTTGGAGAAGGAAGGATTGTTTGCCCCGGAAAGAAAGCGCATCTTACCACAATACATAAAAACTGTCGGGCTGATTACGGCAGACAACAGCGACGCCAAAAAGGATTTTGAAACACACTTAGGGAATTTTGGATACAAAGTTTACTTTTACGATGTTCGCGTGGAGGGACTAAAAAGCGCGGAAAATGTTGTCCAAGCGATAAAGTTTTTCAACGAGTCGACCACTGCGCCGGAAGTCCTTGTTATCACGCGGGGAGGAGGAAGTTTAGAAAGTTTGCAGGCTTTTAATTCGGAGGGAGTAGCACGCGCCATATATTCATCAAAAATTCCGGTCTTATCTGCCATAGGGCACGAACGCGACGTGACTATTGCAGATATGGTGGCCGGTGTGCGGGGCTCAACTCCCACAGATGCCGGAAAAATTGTTTCTCAAGACTGGCGCGAAGCTGAACAAAAAATATCTTTGGTAAGACGGGACATACTCAGCGCCTACCATAACAACTTGATTGGAATGGCTGATTATTTGGAAATGCAGAAAGAAAAAATGGCAATGCAGTTTGAAAAAGCTTTGCTAGCACAAATTAACGCAGTAAAAATGCAGGCGCAACAGCTTTTTGTCAGCTTTACAAAAATATTCCATAAATTTGACACCATAAGTAAGAGTTTCCATAACAATCTTTTACATTTTCATTCGGAAATAGTTGCGAAAAAAGCACTGGTGGTAAATACGCAAACAGCTTTCTTACGGGAAGGAAAATATCTCTTGGAGCAAAATGAGGACAGATTAAAACAATTGGAAAATCTAATAATTAGCGCGGACCCAAAGAAAAAGCTGGAACAAGGGTACTCAATAACTCAAAATAGGCAGGGCAAGACCGTAAAATCAATAAAAGGAGTTGGGGATGGTGATATACTAAAAACACTGGTAATTGACGGGGAAATAGAGTCCTCCGTTACGGCATTATTAAAGAAAGATTAAAACAGGAGAAACTGTTGCGAGACGTGTTTTAAAAGATTAAGCAATTATTAAATTGAAAGGAGAGACAAATGTCAGAAAAATTTGATTTTAAGAAAGCGATAGAGGAATTGGAAGAGATTAACCGCTGGTTCCAAGAAGAGGAAATTGATTTGGACGAAGGTCTTGAAAAGCTAAAGCGAGGAAAGGAGTTGATAGCAAAATGCCGCACAAGACTGGGTGAGGCGGAGACAGAATTTGTTGATATTAAGAAAGATCTTGAAGAGGGAGATTTGGCCATAGAGGAAAAGTTAGATCCGGACTTAGACGATTTAGAATTTGATCTTGAGGAATAATAGGATTTAGATTCACATCGTAATCCGACATTAAAATTCGGTCTTGCTTGTGGCGCCTAAAAATGCAAAAATAAGTCATGCCAATATTTGGGTTTCCTTCGGGCGGCATAAACCGCGTCACCGGAACAAAAAAGCTCCCATTTAATCAAACTGAACCCTACAAACTGTTCATAGACATAAATTCCTGCTTTGCCACGATAGAACAGCAATACAATCCAAAGCTTCGAGGAAAGCCCATCGCAATAGCCGCCTATACGGGCCCGACGGGATGTGTAATTGCTGCCTCCGTAGAAGCTAAGAAGCTAGGGATAAAAACAGGTTTCAGGGTTAAAGAGGCGCAAAAGATCTGCCCAAATATAATTATCATGGAACCGAATCCCTTCAGATATCGCGCCGTACACAAAAAGTTAAAGGAACTGCTTTACACGTACACCCCAAAGATTATCCCTAAATCCATAGACGAATTCTGCATAGATATAGAAAAAACTCCTGCGGAAAAAGTGGGTGCGGTGAAAACAGCCTTGGCAATAAAGCGCGATATAAAAACTAAGGTAGGGGATTGGATTACGGTTTCTATAGGAATAGGCCCGAATGAGTTTTTAGCAAAAACAGCGTCTAATTTAGAAAAACCTGACGGACTGCGGGTTATCGATAAAAGTAACTTTCAACAGGTCTTTTCCAAACTAAAGCTAACCGATCTATGCGGTATAAAATCAGCCAATGCCTCTCGTTTGGCCGCAAAAAAGATTTTTACAGTTTTGAATTTTTACAACGCCAACATAAAGGAACTTTGCACGGCTTTTGGTTCAATAGATGGGTATTACTGGCACATGAGAATTCACGGATGGGATATGGCGACATCGTCGCAACCACAAGAAATAAAAAAGTCATTTGGAAATTCTTTTGCTCTTCCGGGGAAACTACAGAAAAAGGAAGATTTAGCGCCTGTGCTGTACGAATTGGTAGAGAAAACCGCAACTCGGTTGAGGCGCGAAGGTTACAAAGCGAAAAGCTTTAGTTTAAACATTAACTACAGAGACGGCACTTTGTGGAAAGACCACAAAAATACTGGTAAATACACAGATGAGACAGCCGAAATATACCGTTTAATGTTTAAGCTGCTTGCTAAATGCCCCCACGAAAAACCGATCAGAGTTTTAGCCGAAACCTGCTTTAAGGTTGCTAAGACCAGTCAAAAACAGCTTGGCCTGTTTGAGTCCACAAGCACGGCGGAAAAGCGGGATGCTTTGTACGATGCGATAGATAAAATAAATCTAAAACACGGGGATATGACGATTAAACCGGCGGAGTTGTTGAAAGCGAAGAATTTTGCAAAAGATAGGATTGCTTTTGGGAAATAGATATCAAGACACGAGAACAACGCGCATAGCATGATTTTTCACACCAAAATCCTGCCCATACTAAATTTGATAAACGCCCCCTCCTCCTGTAGTATTTGGGAAATGGCAGGAAACTACTCACGAAATAAAGGCAGGCGGTTAGAACAAGAACTAGTTAATCTCCTAAAAGCCAAAAAAGTATCCGCCCAAAGAATAAGCATGATAGAAACAGGTCGTTGCTTAAAAGGCGACCTTTTAATACAGGACAGGTGGAAAGCAGAAGTTAAAGGCGGAGATCAGGTTCCCAAATTCAATTACTCCGCAGTTAAAGAAGGCGAAGAGCTACTTTTCATGAAACGCGACCGGGAAAAGTGGCTAGTTTGTGTAGACCTTGATTGGTTTACCGAAAATCTCCTTAATTAAAGCCAAAAAGTTCAGAGTGCAAAACTCTTCCAAATGTCCTAAAATAAGTACATGAATAAAAAATACACTAAATTTATTTCGTACTTATTACTAATTTCCCTGATCCCATTGTTAACGGCCTGCTCAATAAAAATACCCTCCAGTGTAGACGATATAAAAAATCTTTTTTCCAAAACCGAGCCGGAAGCCGCCAAAGATGAAAAACCCCTGCCTGAAGATCAATCTCCATTTGAAGCTGAGATAAAACCAATTGAGACGGGATTGGGCAAGTTAGAGGAAATTTTAGCCAATAAAAAATCCATGGAGTGCACTTATACTTTTGAAGATCTGACGGGCACGATTTACACTGATGGAAAGGATTTACTCTTTAATTCAAAAATTAAGACGGGTGTTGAGCTTATGGAAGTTAGCACGCTCATGAAAGACGACTATATGTATAGTTGGGCAGTAGGCCAAAGCACAGGGACAAAGTTTGCTATAAACGATGTTGAAAACCCTAAAGAATCCGAGGAAAATGCTACACCTGCCCCGGAACTTCCCGACCAAATTAAATACATGAGTTACACCTGCGAGGAAAAGGAAATAGAGGCGAGCACATTTGAGCTTCCCCAAGGTGTAGAATTTGTAGACCCGACTCAAGCTCTAAATGATGCGCCCGACACAAATATCGATTACTGCAAGGCCTGTGATCAATCAACAAGTTTGGACGAGAGAGAAGCCTGTAAAACAGCGTTAAACTGCGAATAATTATGGATCTGCTAATACTACCTTTCGACCACCGATCGTCGTTTGCGAAAAAAATCCTTGGAGTTGAAGGTAATCCAAATAAAGCTCAAATAGAACAAATCAAAAAGCTGAAGAGACTTGTTTTTGATGCGTTTTTAAAGGTTAGATCAGAGGTGGAAAAACCCGAAGAGTTGGGAATTCTTGTTGATGAGAAGTACGGGGCTGAAATTATTAAAGAGGCAAATCAAAAAGAAATAATCACTTCTGTTGGAGTAGAGAAGAGCGGGGTAGATGTTTTCGACTTTGAATACGGGCGGAAATTCGGCAAACATATAGAGAAGCTTAATCCTTCGTACGTAAAAGTCCTCGTTAGGTACAATCCCGAAAACGCTAAAGAGAATGTAAAGCAACTTAAGCGCTTGGAGAAATTAAGCAAATATTGCGAGAAAAAGGGAAGAAAGTTGCTTTTTGAACTTCTCGTGCCTTCAACGGATGCTGATTTAGCTGCAGGAAAAGATTATGACACCGAAATCCGTCCCGAAAAAACTGCTATCGCTATCCGGGAAATTCGGGAGAAAGTCGCGGTTAGCTTGTGGAAATTGGAAGGTTTTTCTACGGAAGGGTGGAGAAAAGTCCTGGAAGTAATACCTGAAGATAAGAAGGTTATTGTTCTGGGAAGGGGTGAGGACGCAGAGAGAGTAAGGTATTGGTTAACCGTGGCAGCGGAATTTGATCAGATTATCGGTTTCGCCATAGGTAGAACTATTTTTATGGAGCCGCTAATTTCGCATTTGAAAAACAGCTTGGGTAAAGAGGAAACTATAAAGGCGATTGCAGTAAACTATCGTAATTTTGTGGAAATTTGGCGGGAAGGCAGAGCCTAAAACATAATCGGAACAGGAATCCTGATTTGGTAAACTTTTTTCAGCAGATTGAAGATTCCTGAAGGAAAGACCTATTCCAACAAAGCAGAATCTTTTTTCTCAGAAAAGAAATACCAACCCAAAGATACAGCTAGCAAACCTCCGAAGAGTGCCATAACCTGCCCTACCCCTGTGTCCGGAACGGTAGACTCAGTAGTCTCCGGAGTCGTGTCCCCCGCCGCGGGAACGGTTCCTCCCGTAGGCATGGACTGACCTAAACTCAAAACAAACGAATAGGTGTCAGTATCGGTCTTTATGGAAATGTTGTTGTCACCTTGGACTAAGGTATCGGGAGAGAAGGACCAGCTGCCTTCGGCGTCGGCAGTAACATCAGAAGCAGTCTCACCAACAGCGACAGATAGAACAGCACCTGCTGTTGCTGTACCGGATAAAGCCGGATTAGCTTCGTCATACCACCACTGTGGGTATCTATTGCCCGCGGTATCCAACACTCCGATTTTATCTAGCGTAAAAGAAGCGGCAACGGCTTGTGATAAGCTAAATGTAAGTAATAAAGTCAAAGTAAAGAGGCAGATTTTTTTCATAGTATGAATTCTAGACTACTTTGGTTTATACTGTCAAATAAAACGAAGATTCAAACGAAACCAAGGTAATAATGAGTAAACAATTAAATCAAAAAAACAAGATATTTCTTTTGGCGGCAGCTTTTTTGATTGCGGGAGGATGGTTTTTGCCGACAATTGTGAAGAAATTATTAAACAGCGAGACCCTTACAACCGCAATTTCTAAAAAAACAAATACGGATTCGGCGACAGCGGAAGTAAATAAATACTTAAAGGACTTGGAGCTTATGTCTGCAGAGGAACAGGCGAAAATTCTTGGAATAAAAAATCCCTTAATTACAGGGACCTCCGTAGACAATTTAACAGGGAATAACAAGACAGCTACAGCCAAAGTACGTATTTATATAGTAAATAGCTACTTAGAACGAACGATTTATTTGGTCAGAAATAACGACCTCTGGGAGGTAGAAAAAATCGAAGGGGGCAATGCCCTTTTTTATAGGAAAGATGGAGTAATAATAAAACACGATCTGATGTGGGAGGCTTTTTCATCAAACTTTGGTGAGGGAATAGAAAACGGATGGATTTTAAGGAACAATGAAAAAGGTTCGGAAAATGCGGAAGTTGGTGTTGAAATTATGTTTTTTACGGAGCCCGTTGGAGGCCCATATACAAAGGTTTTTACTGATTGTAGCAGCGAAGGGGTGAGCGATTGTCAAACAGAGACCTTGGGAAAACACTCGGTTCGTTCCGCGGTTTATGAAAAAATGATTAAGGTTTATGTTTTTGAACCGGACAACGGAGAAAAGAACGTTATTGCGTTAGTAGAGTTGGGATTACCGAAAGAAAGTATGGATGGTGTAATTTCGGTCCTGCAAAATATTAAATTTGAATAAAAACTGCTACAATAAATACATGCAAAAAATATTTAATTGGATAAAATCCAACAAACTTTCTACAGTACTTATCCTGGTGGTAGGCTATTTCCTTGTCGGAAGAAGCGCTGTAATACCTTTGCTTGGGGGAACGAGCAGACTAAGTAGCGATGCTTATCCTGAAAAATCCGTGAGTTCAGCAAACTTGGACTCTGCTTCCTACGAAGGACAGGGCGGAGGATACGGCGAAATTCCATACTACGAACCTGCGCCACAACCGGATATAAAAGAGCGAAAACTAGTCAGAAACGCCAGACTATCGTTGCATGTCAAGGATGTTAGGGAAACCATTGGAGAAATTGATGCTTTTACCAAAGGCGTCGGGGGCTATGTCATCAACTCCAGCATAAATACGCCTCAAGAGTCATCAACCGGATCAGTTTCTTTACGCGTGCCAACAGAAAAACTAGACGAAGCTTTAATTTATTTTAAAGGCAAGGCAGTTAATGTAGTCTATGAAGATGTTCGGAGTTCAGATATTACCGACCAATATGTTGATACAACGGCAAAGCTCGCCACCCTGGAAAAGACGAAAGCGATATTTGAAGGAATGCTTAGTTCCGCAACGGAATTTGATGATATTTTGCGCGCTCAAACAGAGATTTTGAATGTACAAAGCCAGATTGATCAGGTAAAAGGCCAAATTAAATATATGGAAGGAACATCCGCTACAGCACTGGTTAGCATAGATTTGTCGACAGATGCCCTGGAGCTTGGATATGCCCCGGAGAATTCTTGGAGACCAAAAGTTGTGTTTAAACAAGCGGTAAGATCTTTGGTTGCTAACGCGAGGAAGTTGGGAAACACGGTGATTTGGGCCGGTGTATATAGTGCTATTTGGGTTCCGGTAGCGGTTGTGGTTTTGGTTGTGAGAAAGAAGAAAAGGGCTAATAAAGCGGGACAAGAGAATGGCGGAGAACAGACAAATAACTAGGCAACTGGAGAAACGAAATTAGCTTGGCGGGGATCGGCGTGAAGTTGATCAGTGGGAAATTGGGGTTGGTTTGAGAAAAACTAAGGGAAGGCGGGCAAACAAATGTCTGCCTTCCCTTTTTTGGGACTTTTAGGGACAGGGACGGAAGGTCAGCTGTAATAGGCGGGGCGAAGAAAAGCGCTCGAAATGTGGCTTCGCCAACGGCGTCCGTCAAAATGATATTCTCCCATTTTGAGGGCCCCCTCGAGATCGGTTGGGGTACCTTTGTACCCTGTTTTGACCACAAGGTCAAAGAGCCGATCTAGTGTCGCTCCTTCCCGCGGAACATTTCCCCTAAGAAAAACCCCGATGGAAAACATTGTCCCTCCTCAATCATATCTTGTGGCGCTGTAGTGCGCCGAGAGGATTTTTCCAGGCTCTTTGGGCATTCGAAAACCGAAAACCTCTTTCAGCCTCCAACGGGAACCGGTTCTGGCGAACAGTTGGGGATTCCTGTGAAGGTACGTGACGACTTGCCGCTGATAAGTCTGGCTGCCGTCCGCACGGCGAAGACCGGGCCCGTCCGGGGGCTTAAGACTCTCGTACAGATCCCGACCTGTTTTGGAATAGCGACTGTACGCCAGAACCGCCCTAATATGGTCCTTTTGCTCCTTTGTCAAAGAACTCTTCCTAGCCATCATGACCTCCTAAAGATTGGATTTTCAACACCTTAAAATACCATATAACCCATAAACTGTAAAGGACGGAAGGAAATCAAAAAATGAAATGAGATGCTAAAAATTACAAAAAACTATCTAAACCTACTCCCGTCCCTCCAAAAACCTCTCCAAATCAAGCGCCGCCATACAACCAAAACCCGCCGCCGTTACAGCCTGTCTGTACCTAAAATCCGCCACATCGCCGGCGACAAAAACTCCTTCCTTGGATGTATGCGTCCCGTTAAAAACCTTTACATAGCCCTTGGCATCCAAGTCTACAAATCCCTCCAGATAGTCGGTATTGGGTTTATGCCCTATGGCTACAAAAACTCCCTCAACATCAGACAACAAACTAACTTCGCCGCTTTGGTTATTTACGACCTTAACTCCTAATACCTTGTTTACCAATTCATTGGCCATAACCTCCTGCAATTCAGTATGAAAATGGAACACGATCTTTTCATTGCTAAGCACCCGTTTCTGTATAATTTTACTGGCGCGTATCTCCTCTCGGGATTTGCGCACCAAAACATGAACTTTGGAAGCGAACCTGGTCAAAAAATTAGCCTCTTCCATTGCGGCGTCGCCTGCTCCAACAACGACAACTTCTTTGTCTCTAAAGAAGAAACCATCGCAGGTAGCGCAAGCCGAAACTCCTTTGCCACGCATGGCTTGCTCGCTTTCCAGGCCCAGCCATTTTGCAGAAGCACCTGTTGCGATGATGATAGCGCGTGCTTTAATTTCGAAGCCATCCTCAGTAATTATTGTAAAACCTTTTTTAAAATCGCCCTTTACTCGCAGAATATTTGTATCTAACAAATCAGTGCCAAATCTCTGTGCCTGCTTTCTAAAATTATCAATCAATTCCGGTCCCTGGATCCCATCGGGAAAGCCGGGATAGTTTTCAACCTCGCTGGTTAGGCTCAGCTGTCCTCCGGGAGGACTGCCGGCAAAACAAACTGTCTTTAATAGCGCGCGGGAGGTGTATATTGCTGCGGATAATCCTGCCGGACCGCCACCTAAAATAACGATATCGTAATTAGTGTTTGAAGTATTCGTAGTGAACATGAAAAAAAGTATAACACGACAAAAAGAACATTCCTTTAACTCCTTTAAAAGAAACGGCCATTAAATTATTTTGGTATTTCCTCCAAATCGCCTCTCCCTACTCGCAAAATCCAGTAAAGCCTTTTCAAACTCTTCCCTACGGAAATCTGGCATATGCACCTGAGGAAAGTATAACTCGCTGTACACGCTTTGCCACAGCAAAAATCCGCTTAATCTTTGCTCACCGGAAGTTCTGATTATAAGGTCCGGGTAAGGGAATGGCTGATCCTTTGTGTCAAGATAATCCTTATATAAATAATAAGGATACTTTCCATTGTATTGACCGGTTTCTTTGAATAAATCGTCGGCAGTAATTTTGCCTGACTGAATATCGACAATAATTTTTTTGGTCGCGCGGAGAATTTCATCGTGACCTCCATAGTCCAAGCAAATATTAAGGTAATACTTGGAATTGTCTTTACTTTTTTCCTCAGCTAAAATGATTTTTTCTCTTAGCTTCCGGGGGATTCCTTCTTTGCGGCCCAAGTGAGTAACTCTTGTACCCTCGGAAATAGCCTCTTCCAAATACTTGTCTGCATAGTCAGCGTAAAGATTCATTAAATAAGAAAGCTCCTCCTTGGAGCGATTCCAATTTTCGGTGGAAAAAGCCCAAAGTGTCATGGTGGAAATACCGTACTCGCGGGAGACACGGGTTACTTCACTAACCGCTTCAGACCCCCGGCGATGACCCTCCAATGCGGGTAGTCCGCGCGATTTAGCCCATCTTCGGTTTCCATCGGGTATTATGGCAATGTGATTTGGTAAGTTTGATAGTGACAAAAGATCCGATTTTGTCATACGTAGAGTATATCATGGGACGCTCTTTTTAAAGGAGTGGCCTCGCGAGAGGGGAGACATCGTTTTAAATTGTGCTAAAATAGCGGGGTAACCGTATGCGTACACCCATATCGCAAGCGCGCGAGAGTAGCTCAGATGGCTAGAGCATCTCCCTTCCAAGGAGAGGGTCGCGGGTTCGAATCCCGTCTCTCGCTCCATTAAAATTGCTTTGCGATTTTAATGTGCCAACAAAATGTAAAACATTTTGTTGAGCCCGAAAAGTTTGTACCCAAACTTTGAGTAATGCTTATCGTTTGGACTTAGCTTACAGGCTCCAGTAGCTCAGGGGATAGAGCAGTTCCCTTCTAAGGAAAAGGTCGGGGGTTCGATTCCTCCCTGGGGCGCCATAAATACTCGCACAGGAGAATATTTATGACTCAACGTAAATGCAAGCTGAAAGCAGACATTTCGTTGCGCCATGTATAATAGTCCTATGAAAAACTGTATATTCTGCAAAATCGCCAACAAAGAAATACCGGCTTACATATTTTGGGAAAACGAAAACTTTATAGCGTTCCTAGACATTTTTCCTGTAATACCCGGCGCCACGGTGGTAATTTCTAAAAAGCACCATCCCAGTTACATAAAAAATACTCCCAAAGAATTGGTTGCGGACATAATGGAAGCGATGCAAGAAGTAATGGAAATACTGGACTCCAAACTGGAGGGAAACTTGCGTACTAAACTTATTTTCGAAGGGTTGGAGGTAGACCACCTCCACGCAAAACTATGGCCTATCTACAAAGGAATCAGGGAGAAAACCCCGGAAAAGTCGGCAGACGGTAAAGCTCTGGAAAAATTAGCCCAAAAATTAAGAAATTAGGTATAATTACAAACGCTTTTGCGGTTAGGGTTGGGAAAACCGGGGCGAGTGGCGGAATGGTATACGCGATAGACTTAAAATCTGTTGAGACTTAGTCTCGTGAGGGTTCAAGTCCCTCCTCGCCCACCATGGTTGTTTGTTGCTGTATCAACATAACTTGAAATCTTTTACTTTGTACCTAATAATTAATGGATACTTCGTTGTCTTTGGTATCCCCACACATAGCCAAATACCACGAATCCTTATTTAAGTATTTTTTGCTAACCCTTTTAATATCATCCGTTGTAAGGACGTTAACTTTCGCAAGATACTCAGGTAAAGTCGTCTTCTTATCACTTTCGTATAATTCATCGTAAGCATGAAAAGAAACCCACGATGCTGATGTTTGCATTGTTCCTTTTTTGGACTTTATAGATCTGTTTTTAACAAACTCCAACTCCTCCTCGGAAACACCTCCCTCAACAAGTTTGCTCAGTTCCTCAGTAATTATGTTGAAGACTTCCTGAAGATTTTTTTTAGATACTTTTGTATTCACATCGAAAATTCCTGCGTTAGGTGACCCACCATACCTCGCGCTCACACCATACACATAACCTTTCTCATATCTAAGTAATTTTGTAAGTCTGCTTGCCCTTCCTCCACCAAGTATCTGCCCTAAAAAAATCATTGGGATAGCATCCTCGTGATAACGATTACAGACCCTAAATCCAAAGTCAATGTGTATTAAATCGTTTGTTGTATATTCCTTGATTAATACAGCAATTTTTCTTGTGGTTGGTAGAAGCTCAAACGACCTATACTTTTTGGATTGGCGTATGGTTAATGTAGACTCCAATACCGATACTACTGAATCTATATCTATACCTCCACTAACAACAATTACAGCCCTTCCGGTTGTAAGCATATCATTATAAAACTTAGTCAAATCGTCCCTGGTTATACTTTCTATGGTTTCCTTGCTTCCAAGAGTTGATCTGGCACAATCAGTGTCTTGATAATATAAACTTCGGCTAAGTTCCCAAAGGTATTTACCCGGATCGGACTCCTTTGAGCTCAGTTCACGTAAAATTGAACCTCTTTCTGTTTCTATAGTTTTCGGCTCAAATAGTGATTCGTTCAGCATCTCATTTAGTAACTCGACAGCCTGCGTGAGATCTTCCGAGTCAACAATACTTATTGATATACTAAAGATACTCAAACCTGTAGATGCACCGAAACCCCCACCCAAATTCTCTACAAAAATAGCGAGAGTATCCTTAGTTGGAAACCTTTTTGTACCTGCAACAGTCATGTGTTCCGTGAAATGGGAAACACCTTCCTTTCCTATAGGATCGAATTGAGAACCGCTTAAAAATAAGACTTCCATTGATATTGGAGTTTTTGGCCTTTCAAACAAAATGACCTTTACACCATTAGACAGTCGCGCTTCGTGTCTTGCGACATTGAAATCGTCAAAAGTGGGAGTATACACTCCGCTATTCTATACCTGTACTATGTTGGTGTAAATAAAACAATGCGTCAATCGGCCAGAATATTAATTAGGTCGTCAGGAGTAATTTGCGCTAATGAAGCATTTCTATCGCCATCGGGTGATAAATATTCCTTCCAATCGGCTAAGTGATTTTGCAATTTCTCCTCTAAAACTTCTACAGCGCGCCTCTTATTATCCGGCTGGTTTCTCGTTTCCTCATTTCTTACCGAAATATGTGTGGGTTCGTGCGTACACATAACCGCAGAGCTAACTTTATTTACGTTTTGACCGCCTGCATGGGCGCCGGATTTCATATATTTATAACTGACGTCGGGTTCAAGAATTATCACGGAGCCTTCCATAAGACAACTGTTTAACCACAATAAATACCTTTCCCATTGCAAATCCTCATGATACGCATCCTTTGTCGGGGGAAAATCCTGCAAAAGGCCAGCTAAGCGTAGGCGAGCGTCTTCTCTACGAGCTTCTTGGGAATTCTGAACAGCGAATTTTCTAGCCCGGGAGGAGCTGCGCCTGGCTCTACGAGCATTTTTCGGTCCTTTTTGGCTATCGCCCGACCTTGGGACGTATTTTTCCGCGTAATCTTCATATTTATCGTATTTGTCAGCGGAATCTGCAGTAATACTATCCTCTCCGGCCGGGCATTCTCCATTTCTGAGCATCTTATTAATGTACACCTAATTTCGGGTATATAAAAGTTTTTGAAATCTGAAGAAGACAGCCACAATGCAGAGGAAAGCATCCCTACATTATTAATCAAACATCCCCTATAATAAACTTATTATGCATCTACAAAACGACAAAAGGCTATTATGAAAATCTCGATTGATAAAAAGGAGGCCCTAGAAAAGCTCATCCAATGGTACAAAAACGAAAAGAAGCCACAATGTATTACGCTAGGAGGTTATGCCGGCACAGGAAAAACTACTTTAATTAGCGTCTTCAGATCCGCTATCAAAAGCATAGATCCTGAGATAAATGTGGGATTTATAAGTTACACGGGCAAAGCCACGCGCATTCTAAAAAATAAATTGCAGGAGATGGGCGTACTGTTTCCCAAAGACAGCATATCTACAATCCACTCGCTAATCTATTCACCAATTGTTAATTCCAAAAATGAGATTATCGGGTGGGATCGGCGCGAAGATATAGATAAAGACCTGCTTATCATAGACGAAGCCTCCATGGTAAGTGAGGATATCTGGATAGATCTGATAAGCTACAAAAAGCCGATTTTTGCGGTTGGCGACCACGGACAGCTTCCTCCAATAGGCGAAAAATTTAATCTTATGGAAAAACCAAACCTGACTTTAACTCAAATTCATCGTCAGATAAGTGATAATCCGATAATTCAAGTAGCGCAGATAGCAAGAGAAACGGGCGCAATTCCATTTGGAAAGTACGGAGAAAAAGTCCAAAAATTGGATAAGACTTCGTGGGAAACACAGGAAATTATCACTCAACTTTTGGAAAATTATGATGAAGATACAATAATTCTATGTGGTTACAATAACACTAGAGTCAAAATAAATACTCAAATCAGGCGATTTCTGGGATATGAAACATCGTACCCGGAACACGGCGATCGTGTCATCTGTTTAAGAAATAATCAGGCAAGGGGAATTTTCAACGGAATGCTGGGTCAAATAGTAAACATTGAGCCTTTAAACGAAAATTGGTATCACGCTAAAATAGACATGGAAGATGGTTTTACTTTTGTGGGGCCAATATCTAAGGCGCAATTTAATAGCTCACAACCTATAAATTTTACCGAAAACCGCCGGGACACTTTAGACGGCGATCTATTTGACTTTGGATACGCGATGACGGTTCATAAGGCGCAAGGAAGTCAAGCAAAACGTGTGATTTTATTTGAGGAGCGCTTTAAGCAGATGAACGATGAAAAATGGAGAAGATGGCTATATACCGGCGTAACTAGAGCTGAAGAAGAGTTGTATATTGTCGGCGAAGGTGGAAAAGAAACGAAATACGAGTAATCGGATATAATAAGCTTTATGAAATTTTTAAAAATACTGTTTGTTATGGTAATATTTGCATCCGTGGGAGGAGCGGTACTTGTAAATACCGAGATAGACGAATCTGAAAGTCAGGATAAAAAGACTCTTCCCAACGAAATTGCTAATCATAAAAACTTCAAAACTTTTCAAAAAGAGATGTCAGATGCAGGAATTGTAGTAAACCCTGACGAGATAACCCTAAAAGACCAACGGGAAATTTATAACCCGGATAGAATAAAAGTTTTCTCGCAACAAAATGAGATTAAAAAAAATGAACTGGAGGAAACAATGCAAAGCCTAAAAGATGTTAATGGAGTAACTCTCTCACCCGACCGAAATATTATCTTAGACTACAGAAACATTAGTAAAATTGGCGCAAGCGCTAGACAGATAAGGTTGTTTGGCATCAGGAGCGAGAAGATACTCGACGCGTCATTACTGGACTGCGCCATATCCTCTGAATGCGTTTTTTTAGACGGTTATTTTATAAACAATGATAACTTTGTGCTGCATGAAATTTCCTTGGCTCGCAAAGATCCCGACTGCGTCGCGGAAGGCACCTGCTTATACAGCATAAAAATACACCATGTAGAGTTGGCGCAAAATAGAAGGTCTTTATACGAATCCGCAGAATTTGAGGCTTCTGTTGCCGTCATAAGGCTATTAGTACAATAAGGCTTACATAGCAGAAATTTACATAACAATGGCTAAGATGCTAAAATAACGGAGGGGTGTGATCTTGCTACGGATATATTGGCTATTTTTCCGGGGTGTAGCTCAGTTGGCTAGAGCGCGCGGTTTGGATCCGTGAGGTCGCAGGTTCGAGTCCTGTCACCCCGACCAGAATGGGCATGATATGGACCATCATGCTTAGAATTACCTTTAATGGTTTGATAAAACCTGTCCCAGTTTTTAAACTCCCGAATCGCTATTTTGCTTGGTTTGGCTTGATAAAATAGGTTCGGCCGTACTTTTATTCGTTTTTTACCGCATCTTCATCCGGAAGTTGTTCTCCAGGTACTAATTCTTGAGATAATTCCTCTTTTGGTTGCTCTTTATAAAACGATACTTGAAAACTATTTTTTATAAGCTCTTCACAGAGCAAAGTTAATTCATTTATTTCTTTACCTGATAATTCGGTATAGGCTTCGAAATCAGAAAATGTGGAAGCCTGGAGAATTCCGCCAACCCTACCATCCTGAGATTTTGTCTCACTAAGACAAAAAGCCCCAAGTGTAAGTGCTTGCTCAATTGTTATATCACCTCTTAGATATAACCTATTCAATAAATAATTAGCTATAGTGGGTATCCCTGATGTTGCAAAACCTGTTGTAGTTGTTTCGGGTGCGAATTGCCTAAAACTGCTCAAACGAATTATTTTAGGATCTGAAAGTACATCATCATTATTTACAGCATAACCGCAAACAAGAACTGTAAAATCTGGAATCAATCCAGATTCAATAGATAGACCCTCAAACCAAGTTCTGTAACGTTCCATACAGAACAATCTAAACCTCTCACAAATCTCAATTACAGTTATTTTTTGATCTTCATTTACAAATTCTTTTTGAAACCCTTCGATCAAACTGACACCCATTTCACCACTTCCAGATATTCCC
This sequence comes from uncultured Candidatus Saccharibacteria bacterium, assembly GCA_964573325.1. Classification (GTDB taxonomy): domain Bacteria; phylum Patescibacteriota; class WWE3; order UBA101185; family UBA10185; genus JAGPFW01. The sequence continues at coordinate 19,576 of CAZNJL010000001.1, forward strand.
ATCGCACAATGATCTGTTATTTTAAATATTTTCTTAACAGTGTCATTAGACTGGGTTGCTGCTGCATTAGGATTTCCCATAGACATACGACTGTCTGTGGTTATAACAATTCCATCTTTAGCTATTAAACCAATAATTAATGTCATTCTAGATTAATTGAAATTTGAGGTCCGGAAGGTGAAGTTAAATTGCACGAAGGAGCATAATGGCTGTGTAAAAATAATTCGGCACCGTCTCTTACTCTTCTATTCTCAACGCGAGCATACCTTACAAAACACTTATTGTTTGAAAGCATTCTTTTAATACAAATATTTGTTTCACTCTGATTCAAGTGCTGAGACATTCTGGCATTAAGATTTTCAGCCTGGCCAACATAGAAAACGTACTTGTTACCATCTCCTGACTGATAAGACAACCTATAGACACCAGAAGAACTTGGTATTGTAACTAGTGTGCTCAAAAGATTTAAATCTATTAACTTAGACCATTTTAGTGTCCAACTTTCCATAAATATATTGTAGCAGTTTTATCTTTTTTGAACTGATAAAAAATCTATCCAAGAGGATGTGTGTACACAGTCTTATTGTGAATATAAAGGGGTAGCTTCAGGGTTTTTATCGCTTCAAGTTTCTCCTCTCTTGTACCGTTATAAATAATGTATTTAAAATACTCTGCAAATGTTACTTTTTCTGATATGTGAATATCTTTACTCTCAGCACTGAAATCAAAAATTTTTCCCATATAAACAACAATAAGATGGAAGATTATCCCAGAATAATTGAGAATAATGATAAAAACAACGACTATGTACTATCACTAAATTGAGACACCGCTGCTAAAAAGTCGTAAACATAGTCCGCTATAGCTATAGTCGACCGGTATTGTAAACAACGTTTTCCTGTTATAACAATAAATATTCAGCCCTGCATTTTGGGAACATACCGAAATTTATTGAACTCTCTGATAAATTAATTAAGTATACTATTTACATACAGGTTAACTTTTAGTTCTTGAGTATCCACTGAGAGAGAAAAATCTGTTGAACCAGCCCACGAACCGGCTGGTATTGCTCGGTAAACACCTCTGGATAAAGTAAAACGAGCAATCCCTTTTTCATCAGTGACGCCCGAAGTAACTAATTTTTTATCAACAGAACCGGCTGGATTAAGAAAATAAATCCCGATAGTATTCCCCGGAACAGCTTCCCCACTAAACCTATTTAGTAATTTAATCTCCACATTATGATTTAGACCTGCATCTTGACGGAATTCTGCAGAATCATTACGCCCAAAGTAAAATATAAATCCTGCAAACAAAACTATTAATGAGAAAATCAACAGTATCAATTTCCTTTTCATGAAATAATTATACACAAAAGCTTTCTAAAAAAGTTACAAACATAGTCCGTTATGCTCGACTACTGATCCAACAAGTCCTTATGCTCTTGCCTGTCAGCTATATACCTCAACTGCTTGGAAAACTCCGTTGTCTTCTAAATATATTATTACCAAAATAGTTCTCAATTATTTTTAATGTTCAGCTAGTTTTCAGGTTACACCTATATAATGACTAAAGTAAAAATCTGAAAGAAGAAAGTGGGTGATACATATGAATAAAAAAATAATGATGTTTGGAATCTCTTCCCTAGCTCTAATAGCAACAGCGTCTACCTTTTCGAAGGGGGTATTAGCATATCAGGGAGATTATACCCAAAGGGGACCCAATTGTACTTCCGAAAGACACGAGGAAATGACAGCTGCGCTTGAGAGCAACGACTATTCTGCTTGGGCAGCGTTGATGAGAGGAAAAGGCCGGATCACTCAGGTTATCAGTGAGTCCAATTTCGCAAGATTTGCAGAAGCACATAGATTGGCTGAAGAAGGCAAATACGAAGAAGCCAATGCTATAAGGAAAGAGTTGGGGTTAAGAACAAAAGATGGCGAGCGTGTGGGCGCCGGATACAGACAAGGAAATGGCCAAGGAAAAAGAAACGGCCAATCGATAAGTAACTAAAATTGAAAATATAGTGGGTGATCATTATGATCACCCACTCCAAAGATCGGATCATCTAGCCAAACATAAGAAGTTCTGGTTTAAACAATAACAATATACCTACAGCTACCATAAGCAAACCTCCCACAAACCTAGTGTGCTTCACATACTTCGTGGTAATACCGGTCATTCTTAGGGTTATCATTGCGACAAAGAACACAAATAAGTCGTCTAACATAAAAAACAGGATATACAAAAGGATATATAAATAGTAGTTCAGACCAACCATTTCATTCATAGACAATACCTGAGTATAAACGGCAGGCAATCCGGCCGAACATACCAACTCAACCAGATTAACCGCTAAAGCTAGTCCTACTATCCCGACTAAAGATAAAAGAAAAGACTTGTTAGAAGTTATTTTCCCCAAGTTATCGAAAATTCTTCTTTTTTTCTCATCACCACCTATATCACACCCCGAGGGATCTTTGCTGAAAAATTTTCTTAGACTGCTGTAACCACCAAAGAAGGCTATCAAGGCAATGGTAGTTCTCACCCAAGAGATATAACCCACAAATTGAAATAGACTAAGCCATGCCACCATAAAAATGAAGTAAGCAAATGCCGAGGCAATAATAAATGATATTCCAAGAAACCACATTTTCTTTCTATCTTCCATAGCTATCAAAAGACTGATCAAAAAAAGCAACACCCACATAGCGCAGGGATTAAATCCATCGAGAAAGCCGAGAACCACAGTCAATACAGGCAGAGATAGCTTTTCCATATCTATATTCCCAAATTGCGGGAGAGCCGGTTTGGCTATCTCTTCTGAAGGTGCGCACTTCTCTTCTTCAGATGAAATTATTGTGTCGGACAACTCATCTTCAATCACACTAACAGCATCTTTTTCAATTACAGATTCAGGACCAGTCGTTTCGTCGGTAATTCTTTCCCTCTCAGTTTTATCTATAACCTCAGTATCGGTAGGATTAAAAATATCAAGGCACCCATCTTGTTTATACTCCTCAATCAATTTCACAATCTCCACGCCGGTAGTTTCTTCGCTCATATAACCGACAAGGTATTTATTGCCTATAATTAAAAAGGGAACGCCGCTTATCTCCACATCAAGTTTATCGGCTGCTTCCATAAGCTTTTCTCTTCCTTCCATATCGTTGTAAACCTCATAAGAATGCAGAATGATGCTATCGTCCACATCCGCTAAACCTTCCAGGAAATCCAGCTCTTTTGCACAATGAGGGCATCCTTGGCCATAAAAAAAATAGACGGTCACAACATCAGAAGCTTTAGCGTAGATATCAGATAGAAAAAGCAGGCTGCCAAATATCAAAGAGGCGATAAGTGTCTTAAGTCTCATACATTACTTATTAATGTTTTCTGAAATAGCCCTTAATAGCTGGCCTTTCTCGGCTTCCCCTGTAAATCTTAAAATCTCTTTGTTATCTTTATCCAGAAAAACACACACGGGCAACTTACTATCAATATTGAACATATCTACTGTCTCTTTATCTTTGTCAAAATCATAGTACTCAGTTATCAAATTCGGTATTTCTTTTTCTATTTCTTCCCATTTAGGCCTCATGACAAGACATCCGGAACACCAAACTGCGCCAAACTTTAATACTTTCATATATAAACTCCTATAAATAAGAGACTTTCTACTTAGTTATTACATTTACGCTATCTACCACCACCAATGCCATTATCACCGCAAGGACCTTTACCTCTACTCATCTTTGAACCCCGGCCATAAGGTCCCATTTTACCTTTATTAGGCACGTTCAACACTACTTTCCATAGACTTAATGAATACGTATTCAATGTTATCACCATCAAATGCTTTTTGGTAGTAAAATATAACTATATGAGATATGGGCATGGAAGACATGGTTTAGGAAGGGGGATGGGTCTGGGAAGAGGTGCCGGTGAGAAAAACTCGGGCTATGGTAGACAGCACACGCCTCGTGGCAAAGGCATAGGAAGAATGTTGAAAGAGGCGCAGAGGGGAGAGATAACAGAATATGAAGTTTATTCCAGGCTCGCGAAGTTAACACGAAATCAAGAAAACAGCAGGACACTGAAACTGCTCGCGGGGGAAGAAAGAGAACATGCTAAATTTTGGAAAACACACACGAACGAGGAACTTAAACCCGACCGTCTGAAGGTTTTCTTTCATGTATTAATATCTAAAATGTTTGGTCTTAATTTTGGACTCAAGCTTATGGAAAGCGGGGAAGGAAGGGCCCAAATAAATTACAACGAGATATCAAAGGAAATCCCGGCGGCGGCACAAATAGAAAAGGATGAATCAAAACACGAACATCAACTCCTGAACATGATAGATGATGCAAAGTTAAACTACGTAAGCTCTATGGTTCTGGGAGTAAGTGACGCGCTTGTTGAATTGACCGGCGCACTAGCAGGTCTTACATTTGCACTCCAAAACACAAATCTTATCGCGTTAACAGGAATGATTACCGGAATCGCAGCGTCTTTTTCTATGAGCGGCTCTGAATATCTATCTACAAAATCAGAGGGTGGCGGCAAGAATCCTTTAAAAGCGGCCTTTTATACCGGGATAATGTATTTATTAACAGTTATTTTGCTCATTTTACCTTATCTGTTGATAGAGCAAGTTTATTTATCTCTTGCTATAACTTTGGCAACCGCAATTCTTATAATCTTTTGTTTCACCTTCTACATTTCAGTAGCACAAGATATCCCTTTTAAAAAAAGGTTCTTGGAGATGACGGCCATAAGCCTGGGAGTGTCTACGCTGTCTTTTATGATAGGCATGTTTGTAAGAAAGTATTTTGATATAGAAATCTAGAGTTAAATATTGAATGTTCTTCATCGTTCGTTTTCTGACCCGGCAACAAAAGAAGCTACAAGGGTTGTAATGGGAACAGCAACAATTAATCCTATACTACCAAGCAAAGTCCTTATTATTTCAGAAGATACTATTTCGTAATTTATTACTTCATTAAAAGATTTTGTGGAATCTATAAACAGAAGTAGTAAAGGAAGAGAAGCGCCGACATACACAAGAATCAACGTGTTGATCATGGATGCTATATGATCCTTACCTACCTCCGTGGCTCGTTTAAATAGCTCGGAAAAAGTAAATCTCCGATTCGCTTTTTTAAGCTGGAATACTATAGCTGATTGAGATATCGTAATATCGTCTAGAACACCTAGTACACCCACAATAATCCCAGCTAACAATATTCCCTTCATATTAAATGTCCCTCCTTTAGCTATCTGTAAGAACGATGCTTCGTCTGTTGTAAAACCAGTCAACCTGGCACTGTTAACATAGATTGATGACAAAGCTATTGTTATAACCAGAGAAATAAGAGTGGCTATAATTGCCACACTGGTTTTTTTGTTTAAACCATGGGAAAGATAGAAATTGACTGGTATAGATATTATTGAGAACACTAATATTATAAAAATCACGTTGGATCCCGAACTTATCTTAGGTAAAACAAGAGAAAATAATGCCCAGAATGTTATCGCCATACCAATTAAAGATGTAAAACCTCTCTTACCTGCCACTATCACTGATATCACCAGAAAGATCAAAAACAGAGATAATAAAGAACCTCTCCGCACATAATCACTTATATATAGATGCGTTTCACCGCCCTCACCTTGAGATCCCGTCAATACTAACACATCATTTTTGCTGTAATTTTGGGTAGTTGGCGTGTCCCCGAGCCCATTTTCAACCGTAAATATTTTTCCTTGAAGTTCATTATTTAAAATCTCAATTTCCAGCTTCTGATAATATCCTCCATGAGTATTTAGATGTTCTTCAATAACACTTCTAACCCTACCCTCATATGTTGTCTGAACATTAATTGATGTGTTTTCTTGTGCAAGAGAAATGCGGAAAGCGCCAAAAGCACCTATAAGCAAAGAACAAGCGACAGCAATGGAAAACACTAATTTTTTGCATAGGATACTTTTCATATTATGGTCTACTTCTCATCTTCAGTTATCTTAATAGCCTTACCATTGATCAGAGCATCAGCTGCTTTTTTGCATGCCAAGTCTATCGTTCTGGCAAAAGTTGGCTGTGATATATGCATTTTCTCAGCTGATTCTGTCTGATCCAGCTTATCCACTAAGTACAACTTCAGGGATTCCAATTCATCCGGGAACAAAACCACCTCCTCAAGTTCCCTCAAAGGGATCCCTTGCGGCTTAAAGTAACGTACATTCGGTTCAAAATGTAGACAACGCGGTATTCTTGGTCTAGACATATTATTTTATACAGTGATTATACGACCATACCCCGGTTATGGTCTAGGAAGCCTGCCGAGGTATCGTTCTTACTCACCCTTGCTTAGCTCCACTTCTTCCTTTTTCACATTTTCTAATTCTTCCTCAAGAGCTTTCTTATAGTCAGCTAAAGATCTTTTTTGGTCGGTGGGCGTTTGCGACCGATTCCAGTCGGAGTATCTGCCCATACCTCTACCCATTCCAAATCCCTTCCTCCGACCCAAACCCATGCCACAAGGACCGAAACCTCTTCCTGTCATTGAACCTTGTCCCATAGGACCTGTTCTATCAAATCTTGGCATTTTTAATCACCTCTTTCAATTAACTAAGTGAATACGTATTCATAATAATCCTCCTGTGATGTGATGTCAACCACTAGAAAATAATATATTTTTAAATAAATTACCCCCAACCTATACAAGGGATTTCAAATCAGAAACTTATAAATAATTTAATTGAAAAGTTCAACAGAGGCGCGGTTATAATATGTTCTAGGGCAAAGGAAAAGTGCAATTATAATCCTATCCGGTATTTGCAGATGTTTAACGGGTTCTGACTGTTTTACCAACCACTAATCCGAGGAGTCCTCGTGTTCTTGCCTGCTAGCTATACCCCCCTCAATCGCCCGCAAAGAAAGCTTGTAAACCTCTCCCGTTTCAGAAAAATCAGCCAACGCCTTATTAACAACTGGGATCAAGGCTTCGGCCGCAGCGGCTTTCTCACTGTTTATTGAATACTTTGTAACCGTCCTTAAAAGTTTCTTTTCTTCGGTAGTGTTTAAGTAGCCTTTTTCCACCAAACTACGTTTTGAAATATGAATTATGTGCCCCCAAGGCAGAGTCTCATCATTGGAAAGGAGATAATAAACCGCACTTCGAACTTTGTAATCATCCCCAATATTATTCAAAAGTTTAAGCTCTATTCCTGACAAAGCATCGGGAGAATCTGAGGTTGCTTCCTTAAGCTTCGTGGCAAAAACATCCTTTCCGGGGAATATAAAAAGATTTTTGACATCTTTAATGGATAGCGAAATATAACCCTTTTCTTTAAGAAATACCAAGGCGACGGTTGCCATTAGGTTTCCCAATGGTTTAACAGGTATCTTTTCTCCCGTTGGGTGCTTTTCCATATTTGCTAACTTTGCCCGTTGTGAAATAAACTTGTCGGCAAATAAATACATTATTTCTGAGTATGTAAGATTAATGTTTTCCATATAACTTATTATAGTCGGTTTATGGAACTTTTCTACTACTTGCTGGAATAAGGATAGATTAAATTATATAATGCGTGTACGAACCGCCGAAAGTAGAGAAATATGCAAACTAAAGTCATAATAAGGACAGTAATAATCATTGCGACGGCGGGTGCCGGTTATTTTCTTTACAATTACAATTACAGTGGGAACATATCAACTAAACCCCAAAACCCCGAGAGTACTGATGAAGTTGAAAGTACTGACGAGGTTTTGACGCCAAATCAAGCAAATGTAGATACTTCCAACGAAAAAGACGCAACAACCGAAGTTCCTCAAATATCGGAAACAGATGTAATAAACCTGTTCTTTAGCCTAATCAATGAAAACAGGGTTCAAGAAGCAATAAACATGCTTAGCCCAAAACTTTCCGGTGATGATACTACCAAACAAGGCTGGGGCGTACAATTCAACGATATAAAATCCGTTAACGTGATGAGCATAGAGCCCGAAAACGAGCAGTATTGGGCTGATGATAACCACAAATATAAAGTAACGCTTGAAATATATGTTGACGCAAGCTCATCCGACGCACCTATACCTTTCTACGGTTGGGAAGACAATCCAAATATCAGGTGGATTACCTTGGTTAAAGAAAATGAAGGTATGTGGGAAGTTGACAGCATCGGCACCGGACCGTAGTTATCAAGTTAACCATAAATTATAGAAGCAAGTTCGTATGAAGACCAAAAAATTTACTATATTACACTCCAATGATATGCACGGAGATTTTCTTGCGGAAGACTCTAGTGAGAAGGGGGAGCTTATTGGGGGCCTTTCGCTTCTTTCCGGATACATAAATAAGGTTAGGGCGGAAGAAGAGAATGTATTGTTCGTGATTGCCGGAGACATGCTGCAAGGATCTTTAATTGACTCTGAATATAAAGGTCTTTCAACCATTGAGATTATGAATTATTTGGCCCCCGATGTAGTCGCCTTAGGAAATCATGAAATAGATTACGGGCTTCCTCACTTATTATTTTTAGAAAAACTGGCCAACTTCCCAATTGTTAACGCAAATTTATATATTAAAAAGTACAACAAAAGGCTAATGAACCCCCACATTATTCTAAAGAAAGCCGGCCTTGATATATTATTTACCGGAATTATAACGGAAAAAATTATTGATTCATTAAAAATGGACTCGCTTATCGGCAGTTTTATTTCCGTGGAAGAAGTGGCAAGAGAAGTCGGCAAAATATGTAATTTTTATAAAAATGACGATATTGACCTCACAATTTTACTGACACACATAGGGTACGAATCGGACCTGGAACTCGCGAGCCTGTTAAAACCGGAATGGGGCGTAGATATGATATTAGGAGGGCATTCACACACAATTTTAGAAAAACCGGCTGAGGTAAATAATATCCTAATTGCGCAAGCGGGGGTAGGATCTAACCAAATTGGTAGATTTGACATTACTGTAGATGACGACACAAACAGCATTATTAAATACGAATGGCAGCTAGTAGAAATAAATAATAAAATTGCGGAACCGGATACAAAGCTAGAAGAGTTTATTAACTCATTTAGAGAAACTGTTGATCGAAAATACAGCACGATAATAACTAAACTGGCTATTGAAGCCACACATCCGCAAAGGGAAATAGAGACCTCATTGGGAAATTTGTTTTCTGACGCCTTCGCGGAAGTAACTGAATGTGATGCTATGTTATTGGGAAGTGGCTCTATCCGAGCAAAACAGCTTGGCCCCATTGTCACACTAAAGGACTATATGAGTTGTTTCCCTTATGATGACACCCTAACAAAGTTTTACGTAAGCGGCGATAAAATCAAAAAGATATTTAGCCACATTATGCGAGTTGAGAACAGAGACGGGGAGGGGGAGTGTTACCAAGTCAACGCGGGAGTAAAGGCAATATACAACGAGAAAAATAAAAAATTAACCAGCCTGTTAATTAATGGCAATTCTGTGGAAGAAAATACAGTATATTCCCTATGCATCCAGGGGTATCACCATACTAATTGTGTAAAATATTTGAACATCACGAATGAGGAACTTCAAGAGGAAAAATGCTCCAAAATTGTTACGACATCAGTTCAGGAAGTCTTAGAAGAGTATTTAAGAAACAATCAAAATCTAAAACCGCAGATTAACGGTAGATTAGTCTTCGTTTGATAAGGTATTTAAGTATTTTGCACCCTGACACCTCTGTGTGTTAAACTTTTGAAAGACATTGCAGTCTGAATATGCCTCGCAAAATTTACCAAAAGAAAAAGCCAAAAAGCTTTTTTACCAAGAACGGTAGAGAACTAAAGTCGTACAAAGACTTTAATGCTGTGTATTCGTTACTGGAACAACTACAACCCCGAAAAGAACAAGTTTTGGCAATTACAGACCTGGTATTCAAAAAAAGTAAGTTTAACCAAATCAAAGAAAGATTAGGCAACCTTGGGGAGATAGCGACCCAAAAAATCCGACAAATACGCCAAATAGACAAATTAAGACTTTCTATGATGTCTCTTGGAATAAACGCCGCCCTACTATTGGCATTAGTTTTTGTAGTAGGAACAAATTCCGTAAATCAGCGGCCCATTTCTAAATACTCTATCTTCTCATCCAAGCCTTTAACGGTTTTGGGAGCAAGCGTCAGCCTTTTTGGCGGAGATCCACGAGCCGCCACTATAGACAAAATAATGGATGCTTATAACTGTCCTCTAGCTGGAAAAGGTAAAGTTTTTGTCAAAGAAGCCGACAACAATGGAATACCTTACTGGCTGCTCGCCGCCATAGCATTCCAAGAATCCGGGTGCGGGAAATACACTCCGAAAACAGGTGGCGAAGAATCATATAATGCGTGGGGATGGGGCGTGTGGGGAAAAAATGTTCGCATGTTTGAAAACTGGGACGAAGGCATTAAAACTATTTCCAGATACATGGGAGATAATTTCTACTCCAAAGGAGTAACCAATACTTGCGAAATTATGCGTATCTATACACCTTCCTCAAATGGATCTTGGTGCCTGGGCGTTAATTATTACGGCGATATTATCCAAAGCTACAAATCTCCCGACAGATAAGGCCTAACTTGCTTTTTTCTTCCACTATGATATAATAACAATTGTACTAATGCGCAAACAAATAGGTGCCCACAACCTAATCGTGGGACTCTTTCTTCTTGTATTTTTCCTCTCCACAGCAACCTATACCGCTGTATCGGAGGCACGAGAAGAAGAGAAAAATAAAATAGAGAAAGCCTACGAAATAACCTACAAGAATGTAGATAGAACTGAAGTATTGAGAAAATTCTTGGAAAAATATCAATCTCCTTTGGCTAACGAAACTGAGACTTTTGTACAAGTAGCCGATATACAAGATTTAGATTACAGATTACTACCTGCCATTTCCTGTATGGAATCAGGCTGCGGAAAGGTTTTGATACCCGAAACATATAACGCTTGGGGATGGGGAATATATGGAA
>CAZNJL010000002.1:0-29966 GCA_964573325.1 uncultured Candidatus Saccharibacteria bacterium
GGTGCCGAGAAATACAGACAAAATAGTAATTAGCATTAATGGGGAGAGTTGATGCACCACGCAATTAAAAGTGAAAGTATTTTAGCAATTGACTACGGTGAAGCTCGTATAGGACTGGCTTTTGGTAGAGATGGGATATCAACTCCTTTGAAGGTAATTTCCGGCAAAAATCACCACACCGCAATTGCAGAGATTGCGAAAATGGCCAATTCGTATGATGCATCCAAGATTGTTATGGGACTTCCACTGACATTGGAAGATAAAGAAACCCCTGAATCTTTGGAGGTGCGCAAATTTACTAAATTACTTAGGATAAAGCTTAAAAAACCCGTTGAATTTGTGAATGAATTTAGATCTTCTGAGGAGGCGCCGGAAATCATGATAGATATGGGAATTTCCAAAAAAAGTAGGCGCACAAAAGATCATTATTCAGCAGCTCTGATTTTGCGTCGGTACTATAGGGAAGTTGCCTGATTCTAGATTATCCGGAAATTTTGACGGAGGCAACAACCTCTGTTAATCTTTAGTTATGGGAATAATGTTATTTTTTTATCTCTACCTGTTCCTCGGTGTTACCTACACTATCTATGTTACTTTTTGGGGTGGGGCGAAATGGTATCTTTTCCCGGTTAATGTTTTGGGCGGGCCGGTCGTGTTTTGTGTCATAGTTTACAAAGCCTTGACCAACCAAAGATTCCGTTTTTAACATGTTTAAAGATTATTTTTACGGCAAAAAAGCAGTTCTGTTTGATCTTGACGGGACTTTGGTTGACTCGCATCCTATTTGGAATGATGCGTGCGCCGAGGTTTTTGATAATTTAGGTCTTTCGTGGACAGGTTGGAACTTCTTTAGTGAGAGCCCGCTTAGCAAGGTGTGGGAATCGTATTTAGATGCTACCGGTATTTCCCCCGGGTTTCCTGTTGCTACACTTGTGGATCAGACCCAGGATAGGTTTTTAAGCCGAATATCCGCCGTGGAAGATGGCTCTGCCTTAGTTAGGGATGGTTTTACTAGCTTGGCCGCCGAGTTAAAAAATGATAAGCAGATGAAGTTAGGTTTAGTGACCAACTCTAATAAAATCACCGCAGATAAAATGGTCGAGGTTCTTGGGATAAGGCATTATTTTGATCTTTTTCTGTATGGCGATATGGTTAAGAACCCAAAGCCGGATCCGGAAATGTATGAATTAGCGTTAAAAGAGCTTGGACTTAAGGGCAGGGAAGTTCTGTGTTTTGAGGACGCTCCCGACGGAATGAAATCTGCTCTCTCCGTTGGTATAAAAGTTATTGGTATAAGAAACTCGTTGTTCCTGGATAAAGATTATCCTTCCAAAGTTGATTTGATTGTTCCCGACTTCACGGCTTTTCCCGGGAATTTAGACAAGACAAAGAAGGAAGTAATCCTTGAAGCTATAAATCAGTACGCCTGATATAATTCTGCTGTGTCTCACCGATATCCTCCTAAATTTTATATAGAGACTTATGGTTGTCAAGCCAACGAAGCTGATTCCGAGAAGGCTGAAGTTAAATTGCTTTCGCTTGGTTTGGAGAAGTCGGACAGCCCCGGTAGCTGCGATATTTTTATCATTAATTCATGCTCTGTGCGTCAGAAAAGTGAAGATAAGGTTTACGGTCTTGGGAAGGCTCTAAAGTTTTTTGATAAGAAGCCTTTCGTTGTTTTGATGGGGTGTATGGTCGGATCAGTTACCGGAGATAGGGTCAGATACGAGCGGAAAGATTTGGAACGGCGCACTCCGTGGGTAGACTTATACCTGTCGTCAAGCGATTTGGATTTATTACCTAGCCTGCTGCAGAAAGCCGGCGTGTTTAGATTGTCCGGCCAGGAGATCAGTAATTCTGATAAGTCAGCTAGCCGGATGGTTCAAACTCTCGTTAGTTTGGATCACCCGCTCAAGGGATTTGTGAATATTTCATCCGGTTGTGATAACTTCTGTTCGTACTGTGTAGTGCCTTATTCCCGCGGGAAAGAGGTCTCTCGTCCAAAGGTAGAAATAATCAATGAGATAGAGAAGCTTATGGGAAAGGGTGTAACCTCCGTAACGCTTTGTGGTCAAAATGTAAACTCTTGGGGGTTGACAAAGGAGCAAAAGCGAAAAGTACGAATAGGAAGCGAAACAACCCTCCCATTTGCGGCGCTTCTGAGGGAAGTGCACGATATTGCGGGAATTAAGCAAGTCAGTTTTTTGTCGTCAAACCCGTTTGATTTTACTAACGATCTTGTGGATGCAATAAAATCACCAAAAGTTGATAATTATCTGCATATCGCAGTTCAATCTGGAAATAACGACATCTTGCGGAGAATGAATCGGCGCCACACTGTGGAGGAATTTTTGGATTTGATTAGACGAATTCAGATGGTTAAACCAAATTTACGGTTGGGTACAGATATAATTGTGGGTTTTCCGGGTGAAACTCGGGAGCAGTTTATGGATACGGTTAAACTTTTTTACCAAATCAAATTTCGTGTAACTTTTATCTCAATTTATTCCCCGCGCAAAGGTACGATGGCTGACAAGATGTACCAAGATGATGTTTCTCGTGAGGAAAAAAGATATAGACACAAGTTTCTTACAAAAGTATGGCGGGAAAGTATAAAGGAATGAAAACTCCGATAATAATTGGTCCTACTTCTACAGGCAAGACTTCGTTGGCAATTTGGCTTTGTAAAAAACTCGGAGGAGAAATTATTTCGGCTGATTCAAGGCAGGTCTACAGATATATGGATGTGGGTACGGGCAAAATTCCGTTAGATTTTCTGTCAAACCTACAGTCAATCAGGAAGCCCCGCGAGTATTTTAAGCTTGGTGGTGTAAAAATCTGGGGCTATGATCTTGTTTCACCGGGGGAATATTTTTCGGCCCATGATTTTGCTGAGTACGGCCTTGTTAAAGCCCAGGAGCTAAGAGAAAGGGGTGTTTTGCCTCTTCTTGTTGGAGGTACGGGTTTATATGTAGATTTTTTTACCGGAAGATTTAAAGATAGCTATGGCCCTCCAAACTTAGAATTGAGATCGAAGCTGGAGCTTAAGTCGCTAAATGATCTGCAAACACAGGCAACGTCGTTAAATATAGAGATTAATTATTCGGATTTTCACAACAAGCGAAGATTGGTTCGGATTATAGAACGGCCAACACTCGCAGAAAAAGAAACATCACTCCCCTACCCCGTTTCTCCGGAATATGTGTTTTTGGGGCTTACTTCCTCGCGCGAATATTTGTATAAAAGAGCTGATGCCTGGGTAGATTCTATATGGACAGACGATTTTATTCTGCAAGAAGTAGACAAACTTTGTTCTCTTGGGTTTGTTACCACTTCCCAGATGAACGGTTTGATATACAAAGATGTTCTTGAATATAGGCAAGGACTTTGTTCCCGCGATGAAGCTATACAGAAGATAAAATATGGCGTTCATGCTTACATCCGGCGCCAGCAAACCTATTTTAAGCGCAACAAAAATATACACCGGTTTGATATAGCGCAAGACAACCTGTACGAGAATGTATATAATTACCTCATGGAGGTTTTGAATGGATAGAGATATTATTATAACCATCAGGAGTGTGCTCGTTTTTTTAGGGGTTTTAGCCTCTGCTTATGTTTTTTACCACCTTAGATCGATCTTTTTGCTCTTGTTTCTGGCGCTGCTACTTGTTATATCAATTGAGCCTTTAGTCAGGTATTTTTCGCGATTAACTTTACTGAATCGACCTGTTTCCCGGGGAATTGCCGTTCTGATTTCATACGCTATTCTAATTTTATCTGTCGTGCTAGCTTTTACGACGGCAGTACCAATGGTTTTGTCCCAATCCCAGAAATTAATAGAGAATTTTTCCTTCTTTCTTTCCGGGCTTGCCATTGGAGGTCGGTCGCTTTTCGAATCGCTGAGTTTTATTGATGTTCTTGCTAAGATGGCAACCACTGATAATGTATCTTCCTTATTGGTGAACTCCTTCTCTGTAATTTCCCGAGTCTTTACCCTGTTAGTTTTGTCTATATACATGTCTTTAGATTGGGAAAACCTTAAGGTGCGCTTTATAAATCTGTTTAGCAAAAAGATTCGCGCCGAAGCGAGCGCAACAGTTTTGGATATCGAAACACACATAGGTTCTTGGATCAAAGGCCAGCTTAGCGTCATGTTTATGGTCGGATTTATTAGTTATTTAAGTTTGGTCGTTATTGGGGTAAATTATGCTTTAGCGTTGGGGTTCCTGGCGGCCGTTTTGGAAATAGTTCCTATTCTCGGGCCAACATTCTCTACTGTTGTGGCTTCAGCGGTGGCTTTTTCAGTTTCTCCCACCAGGGGTTTATTTACATTAGGAGCATTTATATTGATTCAGCAGGTAGAAAGTAATCTCATTACACCGAGAGTTATGCAGAGGCAATCAGGCTTTAGCCCGTTAATCATACTAATCGCTATTATGATGGGCCATGAATTTTTTGGTGTTTTAGGAATTATCCTAGCAGTACCCACAGCGATGATTATTGGAGTGTTGTTCAAGAGATTCGTTCACTACGGAAGCAAATAGTTTTTCGCCAAACCACCAAACCGGTTTTTTTTGCAGGAAACCCGTAAGCCGGATTCTGTTTTAAGTGATCATCTGTCTATACCCCCTCTTTGCTCCTTGCCGAGCCGACTCAAACGGAGCGGTCGTGGGTTTCAGCGGGTGGGATTGCCCGTTTCATACTTTCGCCCTATTCCGAGGAATTTAGGTAAAAGCTCGTCTCTGTTGCTCTCAAAAGATGTCAATTCATCCTCTGTTTCCGCCAAATTTCTTTGTTGGAACACCAGCGTTTATGTGTTATCCGTCGGAGATTTCCCTCCGTCCCCTGCTCTGTGCTGTCCGGACTTTCCTCCCTTTAGTAAAACCAAAGGGCGATCACATGGTTTCCTGCAATGTCAATTATATCATCCAATTATGTGATATGATATTTGTCATGGGAGACCAACTTGATCCTGACAAATTTCATGTTCTGGATAAAAGGAAAAAGGCCGTTTTGGGTGTTCTTTGCGGGATCGCTTTAGTTGCTTTAATTCCTTTATCTTTAGCTTATTATCGGACTGCAGTAAGACGACCTGCTTCAAATCCGGAAGAGATTAACCTAGAAATAAAAACAGGTTGGAGTGTCTCTCGTATCGCAGACGAGCTATACAGAGCAGGAGCATTGAACTCCAAGGCCTTATTTTTACTTTATCTTGGCGTAAATAGTTTAAGCACTAACATTCAGGCGGGGGTTTACAACATTCCCCCGGAGGTTTCTTTAGAACAGTTGGCAAAAATACTGCTTCACGGAACTAATGATATTGCCGTGACATTTTTAGAGGGGTGGCGGGTTGAGCAGTTTGCTTTAGAAGTTTCTGTCGGGTTGCCAAATGTTTCCTATAGTGAATTCGTTCAGAAGACTAGGCCTTTGGAGGGGTATTTGTTTCCCGATACCTATTTTTTCAATCGCGATGTTACTACAGAAGCCGTCATTAAAAAGTTACAGGAAACATTTGAAGCAAAAACACACACACTTCTGACCAAAGAAAATCTCCAAAATGCCGGTCTCACCAGAGAAGAAACCGTTATATTTGCTTCCATTGTAGAGCGCGAGGTTGCGGATCTTGAAGATGGACCTTTGGTAGCCGGAATTCTAATCAAACGATATAAAAATAATGAATTCATAGGAGCTGACGCCACGGTGCAGTATTACGCTCCTTTCCTACGGGCGGACTGTTCCCCGGACGAGTGGATTACATGCATTCTTGATTACGCGGAGGCTAATGAAACAAGTTGGTGGCCCTACATGCTAACTAGGGCGGATTTAGATTATGATTCTCCCTACAATACACGCAAAAATCTAGGTTTACCCCCCGCTCCAATATCTAGTATTAGCTTGTCCTCATTGGAGGCAGTACTAAATTACAAGGAAACGGTTTTTAATTACTATATCAACGATGCCGCGGGAAAGACCTATTTTGCCGAAGATTTGGAAGGCCATCAGAGAAACATAAATCTTTATCTGCATCCGTAATCTCTTGTTGGCTAGTAGTTCTTTTCTATTGATGCTTCAAGAAGTTCCCTCGTTACATACACTCCTTCCGAGTTAAGAGTTTTCTTCTCCATTTCAAGGGGTATCCCTAATACTTGAGAGACAACAAACCCCGACGAGAAAGGTGTTAAAAAATCTTTATTTCTATGTCCCCTTTTGACTTTAATTACCGTTATATACCCCTCATTTGACCCTTTTTTAATAATAACCTTTCTAACATCAAGACCTTCCGCAATACAATTGTTGTAATCTTTGAAAGATCCGTCCTTTCTTATCCCTTTTTTAATAATAAAATCCACAATGCGAATGCTTGTTCTAATAGAAATTAATTGATTAGTCTTACTGCAAAAGAAATAAGCATAGTACTTGGTCTTTTTAGTTTCGCAGTCCGGCACGATTGCTAGGAATTTCACTCTTCGGGTCATTCCTCAATTATAGTTGGAGAATATTAAATATGTATGAAAATTATTGTATTTCGGCTTGTTTCTCTTTGATATAAGTACGCCAATCCTCTAAGATCTCAATAAAGGATGAGAAGGGCGTGTCTACAAGAGTTGAAAGGAATACGCTTACAAAATTAAATTCCTTCCATTTTGATCCTAACCACGCACCTACTTTGGCTAAGGGAACCGAAAAGAAATCAAGGAAGAATTCATATATCCCAACTCGTTCTTTTATGGTTATCTCGCGGGATTTTTGGCGGATTAGTGTAGCAGCAAATACTATTAGGGCTATGTTCGCTGTGTTTATATACAAAGAGGTAGGAGGTGTTCCTGCAATTTTGAATATTATATAAATTAGATATAGAGAGGCAAGACCCCCAAGGAGGTAAAATGTTGAAAAAATATAATTACGGAATTTCTTAATTTTTCCACTCAATTTTATCTTGTACGAGTTTCTTTCGGCATCGGCATAGATAAGCTTTTCCACTTCTTCCACGACTTTTGGTAAGTTGTCTTTAGTAGGGGGTTTAATTATTCCAACAAGGAAAAACATTAAGGCTGTTGGTATTACTATATCGGCTACTAATGCCCATGGTTTGAATTCTCCGTAAAAGAATTTGGCAATAGGGTATTCGAATATTAGCAGGCTGGCCATTCCCGCTACGAAAATAGATAAGGTTGAGTATATAGCACTTCGGAAGAGTCTCGCTTTTAGGGTAGCAAGCCTCTCTGAGTAGACCCTCTCAATTAGGTTTTCTACATGTCCCTTGCTTTCCAGTTTTTCCTCAATACTGTCAACATCTTCCTCGAAGCTTTCCATCATATCAGCAAGAATGCGATATGCCGCGTCATATGCCTCACAAATCCTTTGAAATTCACTCCGTTTAGGGTGTTCTAAATCTTTGGTTAGATCACCCCATATTTCCTTAACGTTAATCGCAAAGTCGTGAATAAATTCCGGATCGTTTTCCGTAAATTTGGGGTACCTTATCCTTAGAACATTGTAGCTTATTATTGAACTATCTAAGCCAAACAGGGCTTTATGTGTGGCAATATATGTTTGAATATACTTGGTTTCCTCACTTAGGCCGTCGGCCGGTACCAGAGTTAGTCCACTATAAATACTCTCAGCCATGAACTTAATTAGAGCAGTTTCTCTTCCGGTATTACCTAAATACTCTTCTATTTCACAGGCCGCAATTTCCAGGATCCAGTTATAAAAGTGCACCTTGTCTTTTATTGCCAGAGCGTTTTCTTTAGCAAAGGGATTATTCTTTAAAATGTAAAGATATTTATTAAGAATATTTTCTATGCCTAAAATCTTCTCTTCCGGGATTTTTCCATTTTCAAAATATCCGGTCCTTATAAATTCCAAAGTAATTGGACCGGCAATTTTTTGTGGATCCAGGTCGGGGAAAATCGTGATCTCTGAAATTTCCGATATTAATCGTCTCTTTAGAATTCTTTCTATAGCTGTTCTTCTGACCAAATTTTCTTCTTTCCAGTCTATTATTCTTCGGGCTTTTTCATAAAGGCTTGCTATTTTTGAGGCTATTTCATCAACGACAATGGGGTTTTCAGCTTTGATGCCGGATATTGCCAGGGCCCTTCTGTAATCTTCAATGTATTTTTTCATTGGGAGGGTCAATATTTCATTGGAGATTTTTTGTTCTATTTCGGACTCAATTTTAGGCTCGCCCGCATCAGCCTCCTTGATTTGTGGCATACTCTCAAAATCTGAAGTTACTTCAGATTTTTTACTCTCCTCATGCGGGATGGAGATTTGATTTGTGTTGCCGTTATTATCCTGATTTTCATCGGCATTTAGATATATTACGCCTTTCATATCAGGAGCCATTATACAATAATATGGGGTATTTTTCCTAAATTTTATGATTCAGAACTTAATTATCCCTCTGGCGATAAAATAAAACTCTATTCATATCGCAAAGCTTCAATCGGCTGTAGTTTTGATGCTTTTTGGGCAGGATACCAACCAAAAATAATTCCGATGGTGCAGGAGACAGCGACAGCCAGCCCAATAGATTTTATTGAGATTATGCTTGGCAGATTCATATAATTCGTAACTATCGCGGAAATAGAAATTCCCATGATTACACCAATTATTCCCCCAATTATTGTGAGAATAATTGC
Source organism: uncultured Candidatus Saccharibacteria bacterium (assembly GCA_964573325.1). GTDB lineage: Bacteria > Patescibacteriota > WWE3 > UBA101185 > UBA10185 > JAGPFW01. The sequence continues at coordinate 8,652 of CAZNJL010000002.1, forward strand.
TTCTGTTAGAAATTGGGCAACAATTATTTTTCTTTTTGCTCCCAAGGCTTTTCTGATCCCGATTTCCCTTGTTCTTTCTGTCACAGTAACGAGCATTATGTTCATAATTCCGATTCCACCTACTACAAGTGAAATAGCCGCAATGCCTGTCAGTAAGGTAGTGAAGGTAGCAGTTACATCACTCACAGTTTCTATTAAATCGCTGGATGATGAGATGGAGAAATCTGCTTGGCTTGGATCACTTATACCCCGCAATTCCAGCAAAAAATAGCCTATTTGGTTTTCTGCAACATCCATATCTTTTTCGTCGCTGACATTCACATAAATGGCGCTTACATCCTTTATTCCAAAAATATTCCGTTGAGCCGTGGTCAGGGGTATATATATTCCATCATCTGTGCTAAATCGTCCTGTTGTGCCTTTTTCCTTCGTAATTCCGGTAACTCTGAATGAATGGCCGTTGATTTTTACACTTTTACCCAATGGGTTTGCGCCGGTTCCAAATAATTCTTCGGCTATACCGGGTCCCACAACAGCTATCTTGTTCAACAACTCGATGTCGCTTTGTGAGATTGGGGTGCCGTATTCCACATTTATATTTCTTACATTAAAAAAGTCCGGGGTAACTCCGCTTACCGATGAATCAATAGTATTTCGTTCAAACGCAACTTGCGCGTTGGCGGTGTATTCGGCGGCCACCATATTTACAGTTGTAATTCGTTTTTCGTTTGTTAAGGCAATAGTATCCTCGTAGGTAAGAGTTGAGTCCCTTCCCGGCCTTATAGTCAGCATGTTTGATCCCAAGGCAGTTATCCTATTTATCGTTTGCTGCTGTGATGCCTCGCCTAGTGTCATCAGAGTAATTACCGACCCTATGCCGATGATAATACCCAATGCTGATAACCCGGTTCGCATTTTGTTTGTTTTTAATACAGTGATGCTTTCTTTAAGCAATTCCGGTAAAGTCATTCGTTTTTCCTGTCTTCAATAATTTTTCCGTCAACAAGTGTAATTATCCGCCTGGTTCTTAGTGCTATTTGGTCTTCGTGTGTAATTACAATGATTGTGTGACCCTTATTATTGAGATTCTCAAATAAATCCATAATCTCGCTACTTTGGCTTGTGGGTAGGTTTCCTGTTGGTTCGTCGGCAAGTAGAATGGAGGGGTTCATTATCAAAGCCCTTGCTATTGCCACTCTTTGTTTTTGACCGCCTGAAAGTTGGTTTGGCGTACTTTTTAGTTTGTCTCCAAGGTCTACAGATTCCAGCACAGAGATCGCTCTTTTCTCCCTTTCTTTTCTCTCAATGCCTGCGTAGACCATGGGCATAATCACATTTTTTAGTGTTGTTATGCGCGCCAGTAGGTTATAAGCCTGAAAAATAAAACCGATTTCCTTGTTTCTAATTTCTGCTAACTCGTCATCCTTCATAAGCTCCACATTAACTCCGTTTATTGAATATGTTCCCGCCGTGGGAATGTCCAGCGCCCCCAATATGTGCATTAAAGTAGATTTTCCGGATCCCGAAGGGCCAATTATTGAGATAAACTCTCCTTTGTCTACTTCAAATGAAACATTATTTAAAGCCCTAGTTTCAATTCCTGAATTTCTATAAACTTTTGAAATATTTTTAATTGAGAGCATCTTATCTTATGAACATTTCGGGACCGCCAAATCCGCCTCTTTGCCCCTGATTTTGCTCTTGCGCCTCGCGGAATCCGCTGGTAGGTAATGCGGTAACGACAACTTGGTCTCCTTCATTTAGTCCTGAAATTATTTCTGTGTTTGTCCCGTCAGAGATTCCTAGCTCAACGCGTATTTTCTTTTCTGTATCATTGTCCATTACGGTTACAAAAGCCTGGTTCCTTCCCGAAGTTATCGCAGTGCTGGGCACCAACAACACATCCTTCTTTTCATCAACAATAATCTCACTTTCCACACCCATATTTGGTAAGGCAAGTTCTGAGTTTTCTTCAAATTTTACTATTACCGTGTAGTTTGTGATGCCGCCTGAAACGGCTCCAATTTTGTCAATACCGGCAACTTTTCCGGTGAATCTCTTTTCCGGAGCGCTATTGAGTTCCATAGTAACTTTTTGCCCAACTTTTACATTATTGATGTCCAGCTCGCTAACACTCAAAGATATTATTGGATTACCTTCTTTCTTTATAGAGGCAACCGAAGCAGACGTTCTTTCTGAAAGAGAGTTTGCGATATCCATTCCTTCAATAACTAAGATATTTGCGATCGTTCCGCTATCAGGTGCGACTATGGTGGGGGATTGCGCTTGATATGAGAGCCACGCCTTGTTTAGACTGACCTCTGCCTGGCTAATAGCGTTTAGCTGCTGTTCGCATCCGTCTTTTGCGATATTGTAACTGTTTTCCGCTACTTTATAGGAAATGCGCTCGCTATGAGTTTGATAGCTATTAGCTACTTTTTCTTTCTCAAAAGCCTCTTCCGCGTTAACCAGTGAGGATTCTTTTGCCATTAAATCTGTCTTGGATTTTTCTAAACTCACTTTTGCGGATAAGTATGAACTCCACGCTTGTATACGACTTTCTTCCCCATCGGAATTTAGCGTTATCTCCATTATCTTCTGCCCTTTAGTCACAACATCTTCTTCCTCTACAAAGACTTCTTTAACTATTCCATTTACACTTGTGGTAATTGCTAAATAATTTGCTGTTTCTACTTTTCCGGATGCGGATATGCTTGAAGTAACGGTTCCCTTTTTTACGGCTGCAAGTATATTTTGTGGATTAGCCTGTTTTGGTTGTGAACCTCTTAGAACTTTCTGTCCTACAAATATCGCAACTAACACTAATGTTGCCAGAAAAATGTACAGCTTAAGTTTTTTGATTTTGTTTATAAAAGTTCCCATGCGCATGATTTAAATATACTATTCTGAAAATAAGCTGAGAAAAAGGGATTTCAAAATCTTCTCCTCATATAAGTTAGATGTTTGTAGGAAGTGTTACGGTAAAAACCGTGCTTTCTCCCTTTTTACTTTTAGCCGCAATCGTCCCTTTATGCAATTCTACAATTTCTTTTGCTATAGAGAGTCCCAAACCAAAACCGTCGTGCTCTACCTTAGCCCTTGAAGAATCTGCTTTGTAAAATCTATCAAAAATATAAGGTAAGTCATTTTTGTCTATACCAATTCCCGTATCGGCTACTTTTATTGTGACATTCTCACCCTCTTTCCGTGCGTCAATACTTATTTCCCCATTTTCTTTGTTAAATTTAACCGCGTTATCCAAAATTATTGTAATTAGTTCGGCAATGCTATTTTTGTCTGCTTTGATCTGTATATCAAGCGCATCTGTTTTTATGACTATGTTTTTAACTTCCATTTTGTTCTTAAATTTTTGGATAATATTGTCAATCAAGACTTTTAGGTTAAACAGTTCAAAAGCTCTGTTGGTTTTGTCTTCTTGGTATTTACTTTGTTTCAGCAGGGAATTTGTAAGCGATGCCAGCGAGTCAACATCTTCCACTGTGGACTCCATTATTTTTTTGGCTTGGGCAAGGTCTAAATCTTTATTTCTCATGTTTACTTCCAGCTGTGTTTTTATTGCGGTTAAAGGCGTTTTAAACTCGTGAGCCGCGTCAGCAACAAATTTCTTCTGCTTCCGGACCATCTCCTCTATTGGCTTTAATGTAGCTCCCGCGAACCAATAGCCAAAACTGCCCGAAACAATAAATATTACCAAATTAATGGCGGCAAGAAGGTAAATCGTGTTGTTTTTGATTTGTTTGGTGACATCCTCTATCGGAGGTGCTTGAAATCTTTCAGGAAAATTTTGATTTCCGCGGAAATCGCGTAGTTGTCCTTCAAATCGCAGCTCGTGTACCCGCAGCGCTCTTTTGGTTGTACCACCGACTCCGGTGTATATCGCGGCACTAAAGGCAAGTGTGATAATCATAATTATCAACAAATATGATGTGGTTAATTTTATCCGCGCTGATTTAAACATTCGGTTCCTCCAGTTTGTAACCAAATCCCCTAAAAGTCTTAATTAAAGGTGTTTTGCTTTTAAAGGGTTTATCTATTTTGTTTCTTAAATAGCCAATATAGACTTCAACCGTATTTGGTAAAACATCTGAATCAAAACTCCACACATGTTCTATTATTTTCTCCTTTGTTAAGATCTTGTTTTTGTTTCTTACCAGATACTCCAACAGAGAGAATTCTTTTTTGGACAATTTTATTTCTTTATCGTCTCTGAAAACCTTATATTCTTGGGTATTGAGTGATAGGTTGCTACAGCTAAGATTGTTCGGCAGAAGAGTATTAGGCCTTCTTAATAAAGCCTTTATTCTGGCCAGTAATTCCAAAAAGGAGAAGGGTTTTGTGAGGTAGTCGTCTGCCCCAATATTTAATCCTGCAATTTTGTCGTCTAAATCGTCTTTTGCGGTAAGCATTAAGATTGGTGTTCGGATTCCTTCATTTCTAAGGTTTTCGCATATTTCGGTGCCGCTAAGTTTGGGCAGCATAAGGTCCAGAAGAATCAGATCATAATCCTCTGTTATGGCAAGATCATACCCGTCTGTTCCGGTATATGCGACATCCGCGGCAAATCCTTCTTGTTCAAGCCCTTGTTTTGTAGAGTTAGCTACTTTGTGTTCGTCTTCAATTACGAGGATTCTCATATGTCTATTATATTTTTTTTGCTGGGTTTTTGGTGGGGGGGGGGGGGGGAAGTGCACTTCCCCCTTAGTTTATAAATCCGGATTTCGCTCGAAAAAGGTTTGAGCTTCGTTCAATAATTGGTCGGGGTGACAGGACTCGAACCTGCGATTTCTCGGACCCCATCCGAGTGCTCTAGCCAACTGAGCCACACCCCGATATTTAATTATGCACTTTGAGTATATCACAAGAGTATTCTGAGTCCGCCCATTTCTAGCTTTCCTTTCCTCCGATAGATATCCTTTCTTAAGTAATTATGCCGGGAGTCTGTTTGTTAAATTTTAATTCAAAGAAAGACCGTGTTTTACCAAACCTTAGTTTTTTCATCCAACTCGTTGTTAGATAATCCGGATTTTCTCGTCCCACCCTCACAAATTTCTCCAAAGCAAACCCGCATCGCCTATAAACAGGAAACGCCTCTCTTTCAAAGTACGCCTCGTCAGGTGTTTGCAAGTTTAACCTCTTAACTTCCGAAGGCTCCGCAGTCTCATCATATCCAAGAACTATGTTAAGTTGACCCTGCGCCTTCAAAATAGAATAAATCTTTTCCAAAACAACAGCATCAGGTTGTGCCACAGCCTTCAAAAGACTTCCCCAAGGAAACAGGATATGCACCGTATTCACCAAGCCCACATATTCGCCAAAAACCTCTCCTAAATTTTCTGCATTTCCCACAATAAACAGTGCATTCTTTATCTTATTTCTTAACGCTTTCTTACTAAATTTAAGCATTTGCTTTTCAATGGGATCTATTCCTATATATAAGGTTCCTTTATTTATCTGAGCCTTTTTATAGGGAAGTGCCCCATCTCCCGTGCCTATATCAACTTCCACGGAGACGTACTCTTGCATTAGATCAACAAGATCCTTAGGTGTAAATTCAACGATTTTGTTACCTTTAACTATGTGCATACATATTAATATACAAGCAAAAGCGGATAATTTGGATTAATTGGTGGAGTTTACCCACAAAATGTTCGGAAACTATTTGTTGAAAGATGCCGGTTGAAAAGCACCAAATATACCGTTAAACTTCTGAAGTTAGTATTCCGGACTCGGTGTCCTTGGAACCGGTTCTTGAAACCGTCAGTAATAACTTTGAAAGGATTTTTTATGCCAACAATGGAAATGGTCAAAAAGCGTTTACAGGTGATATCTGATTTGCAAGACGAGCTTAGAGAGTTGAAAAGTCAGGCCGACGACCTGTTGGAAGACAATGCAGAATACGCTGAAGTAAAAGAGCAAACCGACTTAATTATGGAGCAGGTTAAGGAAAAGAAGGCGCGGGTTTTGGAAGATCCCGCTTACGCAAATGCTACGCAGAAGATGGGAGATATTAGAACGGATATTAAAGATCAGCAGGACGCCCTATCGCAGGAATTGGTGGATTTGTATAAGGAAGAAGGTATTACAGAGATTGAAGACTCCAATGGTGACTTAAAACGTCTAAAATTTGCGGTGAAGTTGGTTAGCGCATAGGACGAAATTGGCCATCGCGCAAGTCAGGGTGTAAAAACAAACAAGTTATAATCTCCATACTCATCTTCCGTTGAGACAGTGGAAAATTCTTTTGGTACAAAACTGTATCTGGGTATTACAAAAACATTATCTCCACTTTGAGCCTCCTCTTGGGATAGTTTTGCTTTTGGTTCTATAAATGGCCACCCCGAATAATCTAAGCTAGGATTTTCCGGATCAAAAATTCTTAATTGTTCACAATTTTCGTACATATAATATTTGGCGACTACATAGTCAATTGGTTTGGTGAATACTATGTCGTGCGGAGCGTATTTCAAGTTTTCTTGGAGAAATTTCATTCCGCTGTAGTAAGCGGGGTTGACACTCTTAAAAAGCACTAATACATAAAGAGTCAAAAGCACCGCCATTACTTCAAATTTGATTGTTCGCACTAATATTGCTCCCGCGAGAATCATCAGAAAAACGCTGGAAGGGATTAAGTATCTTTCTACATAAAAGTTTTCTTGGTGGTACATTGCGTAAGTAATTAATAATATCTGAGGTAGAAACAAGTTGATGAATAAGATAGCCGTTGATCTTCTTTTGTCGCTTATAAATTCTTTAAACAGCCTGAATGTACTAGCGAGAAATGCTCCAAAAATTGCGTATCCGACGAACAGCATATTTATTGGTAGATTATATTCTCGTAGAGCGTCGCTTCCGGAGAGTTTTGACTTAACTCCAAATAAAAACGCGGTAAAGCTTCTTGGGATTAGCCAAAACGAATTTTGTCTGGCCCAATCAATATTAAGTGCGTTACCCGCTGTGGCGGCTCTTTGAAGTACAAGAACGGTTATCAGTATCAGGGGAGCTAATCTTAAAACCTCTTTTGCCCAGCTAAATTTATTATCCTTGAGGGCAGTGACAGCATATGTAATTGCTAATCCCGGCAGGAAAAATATCCCCATAAAGTGAATATTTATCATGGCAATTGCAGAGACAACGAAGAGAATGCGCTTATTTCGCGCCAGGAAGTAAAGCGATAGAACCGCAAAAAATGCAAATAAAGAATAGGAACGAGCCTCATTACTGTAGGCTATGAGAAAAGGGTTTATCGCTGTTAAAAGGCCGGCTATTGCCGCGGTCTTTTTGTCGAAAAGCTCTTTGGAGGTTAAGTAGACAAGCACGACTGTCAAAATCCCGAAAATGGCGGGTAAAATTCTAAGTGTGAAATCCGTGGTTCCAACTAGACCTGCCCAAGTTCTTGTCAAAAGAAGAAAAAATGGCGGATGTGGGTCGTCTGCAACAATTCTGATAAATTCTTTCCAAGGAATTTTGGTCATTAACCCCGTGAAAGCCTCGTCGTACCAGAATTCGTCTGTGGTTATGTTAATTAGCCGCAAATAAGCCCCAAGGATTACTACGACAAAAAAATCCGAGTTGCTGTATAAGAAAGATTCCAATTTTTTCCATTTGCCCATACCTGTAAGAGAGTTTAGCATTTTTTATTGTGGTACAATTGTTCCCATGAATAATCAAAACGAAAATATAAATGTCCAAGAAAATGTAGTTCCATCCGTTGCAGAGCCAAAAAAAAGTAAAAAAATATCCTTGCCAAAGCCGTCAAAGAAATTAGTGAGGATGTTGTTAGTAATAGCAGTTGTCTTAGGTCTGATTGGTGCTGTATCTATGATGGTCAAAAAAAACCTGGGTATGTTAGTTGCGGCTCGTGTAGATAATTCGTTAATAACGCGCGCGGAACTGAATAAGGTTTTAGTTAGCACTTATGGTAACGCAGTTTTAGAGGATTTAATAAATAAGAAACTTATTAGCGCGAAAATTAAGTCAGAAGGCGTTATTGTTAAAGATTCCGAATTATCCGATAAAACGGCGGAAATAGAAAAACAAATTCTTGAGGGCACTGGCCTTGGTCTTGATGCATACCTAGAGGGTCAATCCTTATCTCGCGCTGATTTTGATGAAAGCATTAAAATTCCGATCGCCTTAGAGAAAATATTTTCTAAAGACATAAATGTTACCGAGGAAGCCTTGGAGGAATTTCTGGCACAGAACGGCGAATATCTTCAAGGTGAGACCGATGAGGCGAAGAGAGAAGAGGCAATCGACGCTTTAATCAACCAGGAATTAGGGACTCGTTATCAGACTTGGCTAGAGGAAGCCAAATCCGCGTCAAAAATAGTGAATTACCTTCAATAATCAATAATTTTCGCCTGTGAAGTTTATAGACTCACATTGCCACTTGCCTCCCCTGTCTAATAAGCCCTTATTGGATCAGGTTTTGCAGGAGGCGTTATCTGAAGGAGTGGTCCAGTTTATAAATATAGGCACGAGCATCAAGAACAATGAGTTGGCTTTGGATGTTGCTAAGAAATACGACTACGTTTTCTCTACTGCTGCTATTTACCCACATGAGGATTTAAGCGAAGCCTTGCGCGACCTAAAAGTTTATTTAGAAAACTTTGTTGTAAACAATCGGCCTTTTGTTGTTGGGATAGGGGAATGCGGAATAGATATTTCTAATCGGGAGGGGGGAAGGTCTTTGGAAGACCAAATTCCTCTGTTTGAAATGCAGGCCGAACTTGCCAAAAAACTTGATCTTCCGTTAATAGTCCACAATCGTAACGGAGACGCCCGGGTCTTAGATATTCTTTGCGGAGTCGGCTCTAATAAGGGTGTAATTCACTGCTTTTCTTCTTCGTGGGAGTTTGCCAAATCAGCTTTGGATTTGGGGTTTTATATATCTTTTTCAGGTTTTATCACATATGAAAGCAGGAATGCTCTGTTGGAAACTGTTCGGAAAGTTCCTGTTGATCGGGTTCTCATAGAGACCGACTCTCCTTATATTTCCCCTGCGGGACACCGCGACGAGAAAAATGCGCCAAAGTATGTTAAACTAATAGCGCAGAAAATTGCTGATGTAAAGGGAATACCTCTTGGGGAAGTCGCTGACTTTTCTACAAACAATGCCCGCAGACTCTTTAATATTTAAAGTATTTAACGAAATCTTAAATTATCGTGCTTGAAAAATTTGTATCTAAATACGACAGGAAAATACAACGCTTTTTGGAGATTGTTCCGGGTTTTCTAACCTGGAGCCTTCTGCTCTCTCCAATTTGGTTGGGTCTAATTTTCCCGGAGATGGTAGTTTATGTGATCATATGTTTGATGGTTTATTGGGCATATATGGCCACCCTCCATTCTTTTGGGATGTATAAGGGTTACATGGCTTATTCGCAGGAAATGGCAATGGATTGGGCGCAAAAGTGTCATGAATTAGATTTTTCTACTTTACCGGATCCGGTTACATTACCAACTAAACTTGACGAAGTTCGTCATTTTATCTTAATCCCGGCTGTTAATGAGCCTTATGAAGTACTAAAACCAGCTTTTGAAAGTTACTATAACCAGACTTTTCCCATTTCGCAAACGATTTTGGTATATACCATAGAAGAAAAATATGCAGAGGAGACTATAAAAGACCTGAGAAAGGCGTTTGAAGGCTGCGAAAATGAATTCGCTTCCATACTGATTTATACTCATCCCGCGGGTATTCCCGGCGAGGCTATTGGGGCGGGAGCGGCAAACAGAACTTGGGGTGCTACGCATGCTATAGAAGAGCTAAAATCCAGAGGCGAGAATCTCCGTAACTATGTCTTTAGTACATTTGATGCGGATCACGTTCTTGATTATCAATTCATTGCTCGATTGACTCACTTATATCTGATGTCGGATAAGCGTGATAATAAGTTTTTTCAATCTGCGGTGGCTCTTTTTGATAACAACTATTGGGATGTCCCTGTATTTATGCGTATTGAAGCAACATCGGTGGCATTGGGTGGGCTGTCGGAATGGACGGTTAAAGGTAAACTTAAAGATACATTTGCGGCGTATTCTTCTTCTTTGCAAACCTTAATTGATGCTGATTTTTGGGATGTAAGTTTGGGAGTTGACGATCAGATTTTTTATTGGCGCGCATTTTTCAAACGAGGGGGTGATTTTGTGGGTGTTCCTCATTTTATCCCTTACTCTGCGGATGCCGTCGTCGGCTACAATTTCGCCAACTCATGTAAAAGCCTATATAAGCAGTTGGTGCGTTGGGGTTGGGGGGTTATAGATTTTCCTCTATCTGTGAAGGAGTTTTTGCGAAATAGCACCGTTCCTTTCCGTCTAAAAGTAGCCTGGATGTTTAGGCATTTTGAAAAAAGAGTATTGCTCATAGATAGCGTTTTTTTGATAACCTTTGGTTTTGGTTTATTAACTTTTGCGAATCCCACCGTGAAGCAAGCCACTTTTGCGTATAGCTTGCCCGATATTATGAGTGCTATTTTGACGATAACATTGATCTTCTTTCTTCCTATTACTATAATTCGTTTTAGGATAGTAAAACCGATGCCCGAGACTTGGCCATACTGGCGGAAATTTTTGGCCGTTATGGAGGCCCCCATGGTAATCTTTAATATGTTAAGTTTTTCTTTTATCCCGCAGATAGAGGCTCAGACAAGAATGCTGTTAGGCAAAAAAATGAAAGATTTGTATCATACTCCTAAAATTAGATGATAGATTTACATAGGTTTTTTCAGACTTTAAAAAAGATTCAGAAACCGGATTTGGAGTTGGGTGGTCTACTTCTTATCCTGAGCTTTCTGATAATTGTTTTGCAATTGTTATACCTGAATTTACGGTTTGATCATTTGGCGGGCTCTGTTCCTCTGTTTTATACTAGGTTTTGGGGCCTGTCCCAAATAGCCTCTAAGAGTTCCTTGTTTTTGATACCTTCGCTCTCTGTATTTATTTCAGCGATTGGCTTAATGTTCTTTTTCTATTTGAGTTTGCGCTTCTACAAATACGGCCCTCGAATAGTATTTTTTATAGTCTTGTTCTCCGACCTTTTTCTTTCGGCCTCATTGTTTAGAATTGTGCATCTTAGCTTAATAGTCAGCACTTCCCTTATTTCTCCGGACACCTTTTATATAGCCGTTCCTTTTTTATTGGCTCTGTTTTTAGTAGTAGCTTTCTCTAAAATCTATTTGTTGCAGATGCATAAAATGAAAATCGTCACTGATCCGGAGAAACATTCACATCCGGCTATGATTTTATCGCACCCTTCGGCTCGGGGAGGAGGTCTGCTTTTTGCCTGTGTATTCGTATTAACATCACTATTTTTTGTTCCCCTGACCGTTGAGGTAGTAGGTGTGATTTTTGGAGTTCTCTGTCTGGCGATCGTTGGTATAATAGATGACTATCAGAATACACATTCAGAATCCAAATTAAAATTTCTTGAAAACCCCGTCATTCGGTTAGGGCTGCTCTTCATCGTTGTTGGGATACTGTATTTCTTTAATATCCGAATAGATTTTCTTTCCAACCCTTTTAATGGTCTATTTTATCTAAATAATCTAAATTTCGCTTTAATGGGGGTTGTTATTAGTCCTGTTTCTTGGATATTAACTACGGTTTGGGTGGTGTGGATCCTTAATTTGTTATCCTGGTCGAATGGGGTGGATGGCCAGTACAGCGGGATGGTTGGGATCGCTCTTTTAATAGTAGCATTTTTGGCTTTAAGATTTCCCTCTGTGTCGTCAGAGCAGTATAGTTATGCCCAGTTGGCGGTTATTGCGGCCGGAGTAAGTTTCGGTCTAATAGTATTGACCTGGTACCCCTCCAAGATAATGTGGGGATTTGGTGCAATGTCTGCCGGTATCGTATTGGCGTCAATTTCCATTTTGGTTCAGGCTAAAATTATCACATCAGTTCTCATACTGTTTGTTCCTTTTCTTGATGCTGTCGTAACTTTTTTTAGGAGAGTATTTCGGGGGCGTAATCCTTTAAGAGCTGATAGGGAGCATTTGCATCACCTACTGTTAGCTAGAGGGTTTTCTGTTCCTCAAGTGGCAATATTTTATTGGTTGGTTACACTACTTTTCGGCGGACTTAGCATATTTTCAGTAGAAAACCCAACCCTGCAGACTGTTTTTCTGGTGGCCGGTACTATCTTCTTCCTTATTGTGCTAGTGAATTTGCGAGTATTAAAAAAGAAACCGCCACAACAGTTATTTGAGTCATAATTCCCCACGGGAGGGGCGCTTGAAATTGAAGGCGACTTTGGATTGCAGAAAGCCTTCTCAGTATTTTTGGCTCGTTCTCCGTATAGATATGAGGTCCTTCCAACGCATCCGGTAGTACGCTGGTTATGCCACACAGGAATATATTTATAGTTAGGGAAGTGTCTTGCTTTACCCACAGAGCGAATAGAGTGGCGGTTAGTCCCAACGCAACACCTACCACTAAATCTGCCATAACCGCGATAGGACGCCACCCAACTCTCCTCTCCTCCTTTTTAGTGTTAGAAAAGAAATCCCAGTGTGGCACCATGTCTCCGGCAAAATGCATTGCCAAAGCCAGTGGCACCGCCACAAGGGGCTCTTGGATGGAGGCTCCTATAGCGAGTCCTACCATGGTGTGCGGAGTCAATAACATTGGGATCTATTCTAACATATAGCAAAAGAGTTCTGTAAAATAGAGTAAATGCGTTAGAATGATTCATATGATTATGAGGAATTCCGAAGAAACTAATGATATATCTATCCCGGGGAATTCAGAGAAAAATAATTTACCCGATAATTCTAATACGGTTTTACCCAAAGAGAAGGGTCTTTTTTTGGAAATTATGGAAAGCTTTTTTAGCTCGGTTGTGGTCCTGTTTCTTCTGTATAGGTTTGTTGCTATGCCGGAAGTAGTTCACGGTGCCAGTATGTATCCTAATTTTGATACGGGGGAGAGGATAATATTGGAGAAAGTTACGAAGCATTTTAAGCCTTACGAACGCGGTGAGGTAGTTATATTGCATCCTCCGGGGAATGACAACATTGATTATTTAAAAAGAATTGTAGCTTTACCCGGAGATATTATCAAAATCAAGGACTGCAGAGTTTATATAAGCAAGGGTGGAAGTACATTTGAACTTCAGGAGCAGTATTTACTCGATGTGGTGTGTACCCCCGACGGGCCGCAAATAAAGGAAGGCAGGTCCATAAGGCTGGGGGAAGATGAATACGCGGTATTTGGGGACAATCGCGGGAACTCTGTAGATTCAAGGTTTTTTGGGTTTGTTGATGGCGAAAGAATTCAGGGTAGGGTAGTTTTTAGATTTTGGCCTGTAAGCAAAGTTGGATTTTTATAGTTATTGTGGTAACATCTTTGTTGACGCGAACAGGTAGTTGTGGTATTTTTCACTTTGTCCTTAAGAGGTGCTTTTTATAAAAATCGTTTTTTCGGCCCTATTGCCAACAATTAATGCAAGAATACAATTTTTCTAAAAGAAAAAAAGATTTGTCTTTACCTAACCTGTCAGAGATTCAACTTGAATCATATCAATGGTTGCTTGATGAAGGAATAGCGGAGGTACTTGACGAGCTTGGAACAGTGGAAGATTTGTCCGGCCGCGGTTGGGTTTTGAAAATGGGTGACTCTAGATTAGCCGAGCCAAATATTTCTTTGGGAGAGGCTCTTAGAGTTGGTAGAACTTATGACGCTCCCTGGTATATTTCCGCTACAATAAAGGATCCCCTAAACAAAAAAGAGTCTCAACAAGAGATTTATATGGGAGATATTCCTCTAATGACTGAAAGGGGCACTTTCATCATTAATGGTGTGGAAAGGGTTATAGTCAGCCAGCTGATCAGATCGGAAGGCGTTCTGTTTACAGGCGAGTCTTCTCCCGTTACCGGTCAGTTATACGGTGGTGCTAAGATTTTACCCCAACATGGGGTTTGGCTGGAAATTTCCACATCAAGAAGAGGAATCATTAGCGTTCGAATTGACCGTCGAAGAAAAATTTCAATCACAACTCTTCTAAGAATATTTGGGTTAGAGTCCGATGAAGATATTTTGGGCGCATTTGCCGAATATGAGACAGACCCTGAAGTTCACTACATAGAAGGCACCTTATCTAAAGATCCGGCGGGTTCGTATGATGAAGCTTGTTTAGAAGTATTTAGAAAAGCCCGTCCGGGAGAACCTCTAGTGTTGGAAAACGCAAGGGAGTTAGTTAGCGAGATGTTTTTTAATCCTAAACGCTATAGTCTTGGTGAGGTTGGTAGATTTAAGCTTAATCAAGTTTTAGGTTTAGATATTCCAAACTCTCCCGAGGGCAGACTTTTACATTTGGAAGACCTTATAAGGATCGTGGCTCAAGTTATCCAGTTAAACAACGGTATTGGTGAGCCAAGTGATGTTGATAATTTGGGAAACCGCAGAATTCGCCGGGTCGGCGAATTACTCCAAAATCGTATAAGGGTTGGTTTTTTGAGGTTATCTCGAAATGTCAAAAGCAGAATGATGCTTCAACCGCGGGAAGATTTGCCTTCTCCTTCCAGGTTGATCTCTCCGAGGGCAGTAACAGCAAATATACAAAGCTTTTTTGCCACCGGTAGATTGTCCCAGTTCCAAGATCAACAGAACCCCCTAACATCCCTGGATCACATCCGTCGTTTGTCTGTCATGGGTCCCGGAGGTTTAACTAAAGAAAGAGCCAGTATGGCCGTTAGGGACGTACACTATTCTTCTTTTGGTAGAGTTTGTCCTGTAAGAACTCCTGAAGGTCCAAATGTGGGTCTTATTAGTTATATGTCCATGTACGCTAAAGTTAATAAGTATGGCTTTTTAGAGACCCCCTATATTAAGCTGGAAAAAGATGAAAAAGGTAATCGTATAACCGACAAAGTGGAATACCTCGCAGCATATGATGAAGAAGATCTTCATATTACTGATGCCGCAGTGAGTATTGACAGCAAAGGTTACATTACTGATCCCCAAGTTCCTATTAGGCATCGAGGGGAGTTTCAGTTGGGTAGCTCGTCCGAGGCGGAGTATATAGAGGTTATGCCTCGTCAGATAGTTGGTATATCTGCTGGGCTTATTCCGTTTCTCTCTAATGACGATATTACGCGCGCATTGGTTGCGGCCCAGCAATTATCTCAAGCAGTGCCCTTGATTAAGCCGGAGGCTCCCTTAGTGTGTACGGGAGTAGAAAAACCTGTCGCAGAAAATTCCGGAGCTGTTATCAGGGCTAGGGACGCCGGAGAAGTCATCTATGTGGACTCCAGTAAAATTGTGGTGAAATACAAAGGATCAAAGAAAGAGGAAGAGTATTACCCAAGTAAATTTGTTAAATCCAATGTTTCTACAAGTTATAATCAGATGGTATGCGTTAACCCCGGGCAGAAACTTTCCAAAGGAGATATCCTTTTTGAGGGTCCTGCGTCTGATGACGGTTACACTTCCCTGGGCGCCAATGTCAGAGTTGCGTACATGATTTGGGAGGGTTACGAGTACGAAGACGGCATTGTTATCTCTGATCGCCTAGTTAAGCAAGATGTTTTTACATCAGTACACATTAACGATTATGAGGTTTCTGTGATAGAGACAAAACTTGGGCCGGAGGAAATTACCAGAGATATACCCAATGTTTCTGATCATGCGTTGAGAAATTTGGATGAGAGTGGAGTTGTAGCCATAGGCTCAGAAGTTAGGTCCGGTGATATCCTGGTAGGAAAAGTTGCTCCCAAGGGGGAGGTTGATTTGTCTTCAGAAGAAAGATTGTTAAGAGCGATTTTCGGAGAGAAGGCTAAAGAAGTTAGGGATACTTCTTTGAGGATGCCTCACGGAACTCACGGCGTTGTTATCGGAATTAAGCGTGTAACTAGGGAAGATAACGAACATTTGTCCGTTGGTACTTTAGAAGAGATAACTATTTATGTGGCTGAAAGACGAAAGATTAGCATTGGTGACAAGCTGGCAGGGCGACATGGTAACAAGGGTGTAATTTCTGTGGTAGTCCCTGAATCGGATATGCCTCACATGGAGGATGGAACTCCTGTAGACATGGTGTTCTCCTCCGAGGCCGTTTTAAAAAGAATGAACATGGGTCAGATTTTGGAGGCGCCTTTGGGCTTGGCCGCAAGAAAATTAAACAAAAGATATATATTACCTCCGTTGGAAATAGTTCCCGAAGAGGAAATTGCCGGGCAACTTAAAGAGGCGGGTTTGCCCACCAGCGGTAAGTTCAAGCTTATAGACGGGCGAACAGGCGAGTATTTCAAGAACGAAATCGTTATTGGTGAGAATTACATTTTGAAATTGGTTCACATGAGTGAGGAAAAGATACACGCCAGATCTACCGGTCCCTATTCTTTGGTGACCCAACAGCCTTTGGGAGGAAAAGCTCAATTTGGTGGTCAGAGATTCGGGGAAATGGAGGTTTGGGCATTGGAGGCTTACGGAGCAGCCCATAATTTGAAGGAGCTTTTGACTATAAAATCGGATGACTTGATTGGTAGGACAAAAGCTTACAGTTCGATTATTCAAGGTACTCCCATTGCTGAGTCTACTGTTCCGGAGACTTTTAAGCTGATGGTTAGGCAGCTGAATGGGTTGGGGTTGGCCATTGATCCCTTATTGTCAGAAAAACCCGCAGAAAATTTAGTTGAAGAAGAGGATTTATAAAATGAAAAACATTAACCAATTGAGAGAATTTGATGCCCTCAAAATTCGCTTGGCGACAAGTAAAGAAATACTGTCTTGGTCCTACGGCGAGATAACTAAGCCGGAAACTATCAATTACCGTACTTTTAAAGCTGTCAGAGGTGGGCTTTTTGACGAGAGAGTCTTTGGTCCCACCAAAAACTTTGAATGTTATTGTGGAAAATACAAGGGGATTAGATACAAGGGAGTCTTATGTGATAAGTGTGGTGTGGAAGTTGCCCATTCCCGTGTTCGACGAGAAAGGATGGGGCATATACAGCTTGCGGCTCCTATTGCGCATGTTTGGTTTTTTAGAGGGATTCCTTCTAAATTAGCAATTTTTCTGGATGTGTCTCCTCGAAAAGTATCTTCCGTTATATATTTCTCCTCTTTCATAGCCATTTCCGTAGATTCAAGTAAGAGGGCTAAGGCAATTTCTATTGTGGAGAAAGATCTTGAAGACGCCGAACTTAGGTATGAAAAGGATTTGGAAACCAGAATAAAATCCTTAGAACAGGAATTTTCCGAGAAGTCCAAAGAATTCAAGGGTGATGAAATAAAAATGAAAGAACATTCCTTGAGGTTACAGCAAAAAATACAAGTATTGAAAAACAAAATGTTGCAGGATTGGGAAGAGCAGTCCCAATTTTATAAAGTAGTTAAAAGGAAGCTCGAGGGTATCGATAAGTTCTCTGTAGTGAGTGATGTTGAATACATGCAGATCCGTAAATATCTGGATGTATTTGCAGATATGCAGATAGGAGCTGAAGCTATCCAAAAGATTTTAGCTGATATGGATTTAAACGTTATCTCCGCTAAATTAAGTGATGAGCTTTCTCATACGAAGGGCCAGAAGGCTACAAAAATTGTCCGAAGGCTTAATGTAATAGAGCAATTCCGAAAATCCGGTGTATCTCCCTTGGGTATGGTTATGGACGTCTTGCCGGTTATTCCTTGCGATCTAAGGCCCCTTGTTCAATTGGAAGGCGGACGCTTTGCTTCGTCCGATTTGAACGATTTGTATAGGGCGATTATAAACCGTAATAACCGCTTGAGGAAACTACTTGAAATAGGCGCTCCCGAAGTTATTTTACGAAACGAGAAGAGAATGTTGCAAGAAGCTGTGGACGCGTTTATAGATTCTTCTAAACAAAGGGTGCAAAGAAGGGCGGGACGCACTAACAAAGAGTTAAGGTCGTTAGCGGATATGATCAAGGGAAAGCAGGGTACCTTCCGTCTTAATCTTTTGGGTAAGAGGGTAGATTATTCCGGTCGCGGAGTTATAGTGAACGGACCGGAATTAAAATTAGACGAGTGTGGCATTCCGAAGAATATGGCCTTAGAGCTGTTCAAACCTTTCGTGATTCGCGGGATTATGGAGAAGGGCTACGCACCAAACATAAAGAGCGCAAGGAATTTCCTGATTGACGAGGGGCCGGAGGTTTGGGAAATTTTGGAAGATGTTGTAAAAGACCACCCGGTTTTGTTAAATCGCGCACCTACGCTTTGGAGATTAGGTATTCAAGCTTTTTATCCGAAGCTTGTTGAGGGAGATGCCATTAAACTGCATCTTTGTGTTACCCCCGGGTTTAACGCTGATTTTGACGGAGATCAGATGGCGGTACATGTTCCTTTATCCGAAGCTTCCATAAAAGAGGCTAGAGAGGTCATGATTTCTACAAAGAACTTGCTTAATCCTTCTAGCGGGTCTCCAATGTCAATCCCGAACAAGATAATGCTTTTCGGAGTTTATTATATGACATCCATTGATCTTCAATTGACTGGCGTAGATAGGATATTTTCCAGTAAAGAGGAGGTTCTTTATGCCTTGAATGCAGTCAAATCTTTGGATTTAAGGCAGCCGGTAAAAATTCTTTTAAATGGAAAGATTGTAGAAACTACTGCGGGAAGACTGCTGTTTAACGAGGTAGTACCCAAAGGTTTCGGTTATATAAATGAGCCAATGACCAAGAAAGGTATCAGTGCCTTGTTGGAAAGGGCCTTCAATACGGAAGACTTGGATGTAGTTGTGAAGTTTATTGATAATATAAAGGATTTGGGTTTAAAATACGGAACCCGTTCGGGACTGTCTGTTTCTTTGAGTGATATTAGTATTCCTAAATCTAGGGTAGGCATAATTCAGGAAGGTCGCGATGCCATTTTTAAGGTTGATAAAAACTATAAACGGGGCCTAATTACTAAAAAAGAGGCCTCGCGTTTGACTGAAGATATTTGGGTTGAAATTACGGCCAAGATTGATGAGGCGGTTTGGTCTAATCTAGCCGATTCTAATCCGGTAAAAATTCTGGTAAATTCAGGTTCTACTCGTGCTTCGCGTGATCAAGTAAAACAAATCGCAGGTATGCGCGGTTTAATGACTGACCCGACGGGAAAGATAGTACCAATGCCCATTTTAGGTAATTACAAGACCGGTTTGTCAGGTTTGGAATATTTCGTTGGCGCTAGAGGTGCGAGAAAAGGGTTGGTAGACAAAGGTTTGAAAACAGCTGACGCAGGTTATTTAACTCGCCGTTTGGTTGATGTTGCCCAAGATATGGTAGTTAGAGAGGATGATTGTGGTACAGAGGACGGTCGCGTAGTTAAGGTTGGGGAGAACACTGTTTTACAACCGTTTGCGGAACGGGTTTCAGGTCGTTATTTAGCCCGGGATGTTAAAAAAGGTCAGAAGACTTTGTATAAAGCAGGAGAATTGTTGACTAAGGATATGGTAATTGCGATAGAATCCTCGGGGGTTGAGACGATAATTATCCGCTCTCCTCTGGGTTGTAAAACATATCGCGGTTTATGTTCTAAATGTTACGGGTTGGATTTAATGACCAAACATTTGGTAGCTATTGGGACGGCGGTAGGGGTACAGGCTGCGCAGTCAATCGGCGAGCCCGGTACGCAATTGACTATGAGAACCTTTCACACCGGAGGTATTGCGGGTAAGGATATTACACAGGGTTTGCCAAGAGTTGAGGAGATCTTTGAGGCGCGATGTCCGAAAGCCCTTTCTATAATGAGTGAGGTTACAGGTACGGTAAGGATTATAGAAACAGGAGACGAAAGAAAAATCTTTGTTATTCCCACCGAAGGCAAGAAGGAAGATACCGTGGAGTATTCAGTTGATCCGGTGTCCGAAATCGTTGTTACAGACGGTCAGTTGGTTGCTATGGGAGATAAGCTAACAGCAGGTCACCTGGATTTAGAGGGGCTTTTCAAAACGGTGGGTGTCGCTGAAACCCAGAAGTATATAGTGGAGCAGGTTCAGAAAGTATACGCATCTCAGGGAGTAGCGCTTAATGATAAACACATCGAAGTAATTGCTAGTAAGATGTTTAATAACATTTTAATTAAGGAAGCCGGGGATACTAACTTTATGGCGGGAGAGATAGTTACTCGGGATAGTTTTGAGGAGGAGAACTCTAAAGCCGCCGGGGATGGAGGTCAGCCAGCCAAGGGCGTTCGTATTTTGCTTGGTATAACCAAATCCTCTTTGACCACGGATAGTTGGTTATCTGCCGCATCGTTTATATATACAAGTAGGGTGTTGACTGATGCAGCTTCTTCTGGTAAGGTCGATAGGCTTCTCGGATTAAAGGAAAATGTTATCATCGGAAGGCTAATTCCTACCGGAGAGAGGCCAAATATAGAAAGAAATTGATCTATGCCGACAACAAACCAATTAATAAGATTAGGGAAAAGAAAAGTTCAGATTAAAAAGACTAAGACGCCTGCTTTGAAAAGTGTCTATAATTCAATAAATAGGGTAAGCAAGCCTGCCAACAGTCCTTTTAAAAGGGGTGTCTGCTTGCAAGTTAAAACGATGACTCCCAAAAAGCCAAACTCAGCCTTAAGAAAAGTTGCCAGAGTTCACTTATCCAATGGAAACGAGGTCACTGCCTATATACCCGGCGAAGGTCATAATTTGCAGGAACACTCGGTTGTTTTGGTTCGTGGGGGCAGGGTTAAGGATCTTCCCGGTATAAAATACACTATTGTTCGCGGGGTTAATGATTTGGCTGGCGTTGCCAAAAGAAAGTCTTCCAGATCTATTTATGGCGCCAAGCGTGCTAAAGAGGAATAAGAAGATATGCGCGGCAAAAGAATTTCCAGAAAAGAAACACTTCCTGACCCAGTTTATAAATCCGTTTCCCTTGCTAGATTGATCAACAAGATGATGCTTAAGGGAAAGAAGAGCTTGGCCCAGAAAATTGTTTATACCTCTATAGAGCGTCTTTCTTCTGATAAAAAAGAAGCTTTGGAGATATTCAATAAAGCACTGGCCAATACCATGCCTACTAGAGAAGTTCGCTCTAGAAGAGTTGGGGGTGCCACATATCAAGTTCCCATCCCGGTTAAAGCATGGAGATCTGAGGCCTTAGGTATAAGGTGGATTGTTGAGGCGGCTCGCGCCAAATCCGGCAAAGATATGATTGACTACTTGTATGAAGAGCTTAAGTCGGCAAGTGAAAATACCGGATCTGCTGTTAAAAAGAGAGAAGAAGTACATAGAATGGCTGATGCAAACAGAGCCTTCGCTCACTTTGCGAATTAATTCATTTTATAAATATCATTTATGGCAAAATCAGAGAATGTAAGATATCCTTTAGATAAGAT
>CAZNJL010000003.1:0-23551 GCA_964573325.1 uncultured Candidatus Saccharibacteria bacterium
ACGAAACATCCGGAGAACTTTATCAAACACTATTCCTAAAGGCAAAGACAATGTTGCCCGAAACGGTAGACGAATTTATAAAAGGCACTATTACTCCGCGAAAACAGGACAAAAAAAACGCGTTCTTCTATTACTCCCCTTCCCATCCGAAAAGCACCTATATTTACAAAGAAGACGCGCAAATAAATTGGAACGATCCGATTGAATTAATAGAACGAAAAATCAGGGCTTTTAGCCCTTGGCCGATTGCCTGGACATATTTAGGCGAGTTGAAAGAAATTGCTACTCCAGAAGGAAAAATAGATCCAATTAAAATACGCGACAGTATAGACGAAAATCTGACCTTAAAAATTCATTCTGCAAAACTAGAAAAAGGGATTGACGGAAGGCAAGCTTTGCAACCAATACAAGTCCAGGTGTCCGGAAAAAATAAGATAAAATGGGAAGAATTTAGGAACGGTTATTCGTCTCTTTCTTGATTCTCTTCAAACAGGAAGCGCAGATGGTAGCAGTGATGGTGCGATCACCTATCTTAAAACGACGATTTCGCAAATTTGGCATTTGCCTTCGGATAGTGCGAGATGTAACTCTTCTACCTATACCCCTAGGAACAAGATTACCTTTTTTAGCGCCTTTTTGACAAATATCACATACTCTTGACATAACAGGGGGATTAAAACATAACAGAAGAGGTGTGTCAACGAAAACAGGAGATGTACGTGCAAAAGCAAAAAAAGAGTGGGCACACGGAAAACGGCGAAACGACATTCGCTGTTTATTTTCTGTGTGCTCACTCCCAGCGAGGGAGAGAATTAGCTAGTGCTGTCCCTCCCTTCTTTTTTGGCCTTTCGGGCCTGCCGTCGTAGGCGGCCCACGTCATTCGGGACCGGGATGCGGCTTCCCGGCTTGATGTACCAAGAGCTTTCGGCCGCTCTAGCCTCCGCCCGCAATTTCGCTCGCTCTTGCCTTGTCTCCACTACGCCAAACCTTTTCATCATGTCCTCCCCGATTAATACGGTATACGGTAGCACAATACTACCGAACACTATGGGGTACAATATACACTATTTTGTGATTAAACACAAGCATTTATGGTTTTTATTAGGGAATTTCCTTCCGGACAATACAGAGGGAGCGGGCACACGGAAAACGGCGAAATGGCATCTTTCGCAGTTTAGCTTTCGTGCACCCACCCCCCAGAGACAAGACAAAAGAATGGATCTTAGTAATCCCCTTTCTATTCCTCTTCGCGGCACAGATACCTGCAGGAGTTCGGGGAACCCTTGTTGTGTACCGCGCAGTAGCAGGTACCCTTGGAACCACAGTGACTCGGGCAATCCGAGTAGGGATCAAGAGGGTAGACTCCCCCCAATATTAATCGCTCTGGTTCTTCTCCAGACTGTGACCTCGCATACAGAGAACCATATCCAGTCACCCGCATAGGATGTTCTGGACTGCGCATTATCCTCTTTACCATCTCCGCACTCCCTTCCTCCCTGAGATAACAACATATTAGCACTCTACGTTGTAAATTACTATCCCTACTACTCTTTCTCTCCCTTCTCCGAAAAATGCACCTCCCGTGCAAATTATGCTAAAATCTCAAGGAAAGCCTTGCATAAGAAGTAAAAGAAGGCTCGCGAGCCCAATCAAACGAGCCTGGATAGCTCAGTGGTAGAGCAGCTGTTTTGTAAACAGCAGGTCGTGAGTTCAAATCTCACTCCAGGCTCCATTTAGCTCTTTTCGTGCTATCATTGCTATCATTTGAAAACTAGCCAGATGAGTCAGCTAGAAGTGCTGGAAGCGGTCCAAACAAAACTAGCCGGGGTACCGAAGTGGTCAAACGGAACTGTCTGTAAAACAGTCGGCATTAGCCTACATAGGTTCAAGTCCTATCCCCGGCACCATAAATCGTCCATAGGACATTTATGACTCAACGCAAATACGAGCGCAACGCGAGTATTTCGTTGTGCCTAAAACAATAGTGTAACTATTGTTTTAGATCTGAACGGATGGAAGGCATTCCGCACTGCCCGAAAAGTTGCGGATGCAACTTTGAGCAATAAATGTTTTTAGGCCCACTTAGCTCAGATGGTAGAGCAACTCCATGGTAAGGAGTAGGTCTGCAGTTCGATTCTGCAAGTGGGCTCCATTTGAAATTTTAATATAAATGAGATAAATAAAGGGGCGTAGTGTAACGGCAACACAACTCTCTCCAAAAGAGTCAATGAGGGTTCAATTCCTTCCGCCCCTGCCATTCTTATCATGTTACAGAGAAAGAGCTAATCTGCCTTGCCCAACAAATCCTTGAGCACACTTCTAAAAAGATCTAGCTTGCTAACATCTGCCGGATTAAACAAAAATGGTGCAAGCCTGTTCTTAAATCCCGGTGTCACACCTTCAGAATTAAATTTTGCGAGAGCCTGTTGCACGATATCCCCAAAGCCATTATTTTCAGCAAAGACCGTGTCAGGTCTAGCCCCCTGTGAATACATCCAAACAATGTCATATATGTCCCTTGGTTGGACCGTCTTTCTATGCAAATACGCAACCAATTTCTGTACCATATTCTGATTTAGTTCATTTACTACAACACTTTCAATAAAACCGTATTTGCTAAATAGAATGGTTTCTGTAGTCTGCGCCTTCCAGGAGCTAGCATAATCGAACTTGACCATCAATTTTTCTTTGGGATTCGTGGTAATTTTTAACTCCTTAAGCAAATTAGGAAATTTCAACTCAAAATACGTCTTCTCCTCCCTCGTCTGCAGTTTCAGTTCTGTCGATATTCCTTCTGTCTGAAATCTCTTAACCACCTCGGAAACTAAATACCGCACCTTATCATTGGATAGCCCTAAATTGTCAAAATCTAAATCTTCGGAGAAGCGGTTTAAACCTCTAATTAGACGCAAGCCTGTTCCACCCACAAAGGAAAGCTTTTGAGAATCGGGCAAAGAATATAGTATAGAAATAAACTTGGATTGAAGATACTCTCTAATAATCCCCCGCTTTTTATCTACAGGAACACCCATGCGCTCTGCAAACTCCACAATCTGATCAAAATTCGTAACCAAATTATTCATTTTTTAGTGCCTTTCTGACCCACTCCGGAAAATAAGTTGAATAATTAACTAATTTCTTATTATTAATGTTGGATAAATCTGTACGATACGCCATTAAATCTTTGATTCTTCTTATGTAAATTAAATCTAGCAAAGCTTTCTCGGGGGTAGCGATATTGTAATAAATACCACTGCGTTCATCCAGGATTTCGGTATATCCAAAAAACAAAGTTTGGGCAATTTTGCTGTAAAGATAATTTCCAAGCGAAGTTATAAATCTTTTGGAAGTAATGGGAGTTACGCTGACAACATTCGCCACGATATCCGGAATAACTCCGTAAATATTTAAAGCCGATTCAAGGCTTACATACGAAGGCTCATAAATCTTGTTGGCTAATACGAACTCATCCACATTTAGATCGGGAAAACAATATAATCCCCTTTTAATACCAACCAAATCCCCCCGCATCATCATTCTATGTAACTGTGTGTTAATTTGATTCGAAGGCTCCCTAGGAAAATACTTTAAAATATCCGCCCTTGAGAAGATTGGCTTCTTAATTTTGGAGCGTATCTCTGTAGATGTCATTAACAGTCAATATACACTGATGTACATTACCTGTCAACAAGATGAGAAGACAATGTCAGGTAGGGCGAATGAGTTTGTAGCAAATAATAAGGTGAAATACTCGACAAAACTAAATAAACCTGCTAACATCATCCGCAATGTACGAAATTTGTAGTGCAAACCGCACTAACTGTAAATCTTCCGACCAGTAATATTCATTTTGAATTTTCCTGCAAACGAGACCGCACAGAAACTTTAGAAGGTGGTGAAAAAATAAATGAAATTATACGTTGGTAATCTTTCCTACTCTACTAACGATTCTAGCTTAAGGAGCGCATTCGCCCAATATGGGAATGTTGTTTCTGCAACTGTTATAACCGAAAGGGACACAGGACGAAGCAAAGGATTTGGTTTTGTAGAATTCGGAACTGAAGCAGAAGCGAAAGCCGCTGCAGAGGGAATGAATAATGCAGAGCTAGACGGACGAAATATCAAAGTTGATATTGCCCGACCCAAAGCCGAGTAAGTAAGAAAAGAACGATAAGTTCTTTAAACTTAAGAAAAAGCGAGCTGTAATAAGCTCGCTTTTTCGTATGTGTCTAAATAACATCTCATACCAAAGGAAGATGCTACCTAATGTTCAAAAAAGCTGTCAGTTAAGTTAGATGCCCAGGAAATTCATAATCAAAAAGCGTACGACTAAAGGTCCCATGCCTCCGGGAGATGGGCAAATCACACCTAAATGCGATAAGCCCTTGGTCATATCTAAATCCCCTACTGTCTTTCCATCCAATCGGGAAAAGCCAAAATCAACCACAGAACAATTATCCGCTAAATCTGCGGGATCAAGTAAATGAGATACGCCGGCACTTATAACAACTAACTGATAATTCAAGGTTTTCTGCTTTTCGTAATAGCCAATAACTTCTACATCCGCTCCCAAATAAGAAGCATAATGCGCGATCGGTCTGCCTACCAACTCACCATATCCCAAAATTCCCACTGAAAGGCCATTTAAATCAATCTGCGCCTGTGTCAAAAAGTAGTCAAAAGCCCTTACGGTGGGGGAAAGTTTATCAAACTCGCCGACGTAAAATCTTCGCTTAGATTCGGGCGAAAGCAAGTCAATATCTTTCTCCAAAGGAATAACCCCCAAAACAGGGCTCAAGCTTTCTCTGGGCAAGGGAAGCTGAATAATCCCACCCGGTATACTAGACCGGTTAAGTATTTCTTGAACAGTGTGAATTATTTCTGAATCAGACAAACTTTCATCTATGGAAAAAACCTCCGCCGAGATTCCAACCCGATCACAAAACTTTTTCTTTGAGTTCGCGTAAACTTTAGACCCATCGTTCTCCCCTATTCGCACTATAGCAAGACTCCCGGAAACAGGTTTAATCTTTAAATAATCTTTGATCTGTTGTTCTAATATTTTCGCGTGATCTTCACCACTAAATAGCTTCATAAAAGGAGTTTACCACGAAAAAAAGCCTACTGACGAAAAGGCTTATTAACGAAAAAATTTGGAAAAAAATAAAACCCCGCCATCAGGGCGGAGTCTTATTGCTCAAAAGCTAATAAACTCGTTCCCAATGTGCCGACCCG
Source organism: uncultured Candidatus Saccharibacteria bacterium (assembly GCA_964573325.1). GTDB lineage: Bacteria > Patescibacteriota > WWE3 > UBA101185 > UBA10185 > JAGPFW01. The sequence goes on from CAZNJL010000003.1 coordinate 5,236, forward strand.
CTAGAGTATGAATCCCGCGATTATATTGTGGGATCCCTGTTTCGGTAAATTAATACAGAAAACTCGGGTTCCCGAAGTTGCGAGTTGTTGAGAAACTGTTTCCTCTAGCTTTCCCGAACACATCAGGATCTAAGAGACACTATAAAAATCTCTCTTGCGCTAATTTTATCAAACCAAAAACAAGCGTCAAATCATTTAAAGCGAAAGTCCCAAAATTCTCATCACAAAGCTCATCAACGGAAAAAGTATTTTTCCAAAGGAATCGGTAAAAATCATAAACAATAGAATGAATGTTCCGTAAGGAGCCAATTGTTCCCATTGGAAAGACAAATTTTCAGGCAAAATTCCGGAAACAATTTTGAAACCATCCAATGGGTGAATAGGAAAAAGATTGAAAATACCTAAACCAATGTTATACAAGGCAAAATAATATAAAAAACTAAATAAAAGAGTGCTGTCAAAGGAAATAACATTTAAAATAAGAGCGGATAAACCCGCGAGAATAAAATTGGAAATAGGGCCGGCAAAAGATATTATGGCCATATCCCGCCTTATATTTTTTAAAAACATCGGGTTGACAGGGACAGGGCGGGCCCAGCCAAAACCGGCAAACAGCAAGAGCATGGTCCCAATCGGATCCATGTGGGCCAAAGGATTTACCGTTAACCTCCCCGCGGATTTGGCTGTGGGATCGCCCAATTTAAACGCCACAAACGCGTGAGCAAATTCGTGCAAGGACAACGACATAAAAAGTGCTGACACTAAAACAACAAATAAAAGCGGATTTGAAAATAGGAAGTTAATCAACACGACGGGACGCTCCTTTACCAACAGAACTGCCAGTATCTGCAAAACTGCTAACAAATTTTGCTACGGCACCGGATATTTCGCCTAGTCGAGGATCAACAGAAAATGCACGGCGTATTTCCTTACGCCTGTTTTTATCCAAATTGGCGGGTAGGCCATTACCCCCACCGGTCAACTCCTGCACTGTATCCCCCGTATTTTGTGCTATGCTCTGCGCAATATCGGCAACCTCTTTCATCCAACCCGCAATCTTGACCATATCTGTTTCCTTTAACCCAAGAGATGTTACGGCAGGAGTACCTAAACGCACCCCGGAAGGATAAAATGGCGGATTTGGATCATAGGGAATAGCGTTGCGATTTACAATAATCCCCGCGTATTCCAAAGCCCAAGCAAAAAGCCAGCCGTCCAAACCTTTGCCTCTAATATCTACCAAAATAAGGTGGTTGTCAGTTCCTCCTGTGATCAAGTCAAAACCTGCCTTTTGCAGCTCCTCCGCGAGTCTGGCGGCATTCTTAACCACCTGCGAAATATAATCGCTAAACTCAGGTTTTAAAGCTTCTCCTAGGCAAACACCGATGCCTGCAATCGTATTATCATGGGGGCCACCTTGCATACCCGGAAAAACTCCTTTATCTATTTTGTTGGCTAAATCCGAATCTTTATCCAAACCTTTTTTTGTAACCATTATCATAGCGCCGCGGGGGCCTCTTAGCGTTTTGTGGGTAGTTGTAGTAACAACATCGGCGTATTCAACAGGAGATTGATGCAATCCGGTCGCGACAAGGCCTGCTATATGGGAAATATCCGCGACATGGTAAGCAGACACCTCATCAGCAATTTCTCCGAATTTAGAAAAATCTATAGAACGGGGATAAGAGCTTGCTCCGGATATTATCATCTTGGGCCTATGCTGAACGGCTAAATCACGCACAAGATCATAATCAATAAAACCGTCTTTTCCAACGGGATAAGAAAAACTTTTGAAGTATTTTCCGGAAAAAGTTATTTTAGGAAAACCATGTGTCAAATGCCCGCCGGAAGACAGTTCCATGCCCATCAAAGAATCGCCGACATCTAAAAGCGAAAAATATACGCTGGCGTTGGCAATAGATCCTGAATAAGGCTGAACATTGACATGGGGAACATTGAAAAGTGTTTTCGCCCTGGTTATAACTAAAGACTCCAGTTCGTCAATATTCTTAGTGCCTTGGTAATACCTTTTTCCAACATAACCCTCGGAGTACTTGTTACCAAAGGAAGAAGCCAGTGCATCCGCAACCTCGTCAGAAATGTAGTTTTCACTTGGGATTAGGCGCAATACACTATTTTGACGAGCAGTTTCCTTTAGAATAAGTTCCGCTATTTCAATGTCTTCCTCAAAGCAACATTTCATATGCGTATTTTAGCACCTAGTGTGGTAAAATTCTTCCGTGAAAGCGTTAATCAGATTTTTTAAAAGCTCTAAAGAAGAGTTCAAGAAAGTAGAATGGCCTTCAAAAAAAGAAACTATTCGCTTGACTGCCTGCGTAATTGGTGTTAGTTTTGGCATCGGCTTATTTGTTCTTGGCCTTGACTATATCTTTAAAGAAGGGGCGAACTTCCTAATAAATATAAAATGACAAGCGGTGCAATAGACAACAACATAACCATACTTTCAATGGAAGAACCTTCTGATAAGGCCAATTGGTACGTTGTGCACACCTTTTCAGGAAATGAAATGAGAGTTGCAAAAGAATTAAAGGAGAGAGTGGATATTGGCGGTTTTAGCGATCGCATATTCAAAGTGATGATTCCTCAAAAGAGGAAAATAGTTGTTTCTGAAGGAAAGAAGAAGACAGTAGATGAAAGGTTGTTTCCCGGGTATGTATTAGTGTTAATGGAGGTAACAGATGATACATGGCATATAGTAAGAAGCATAAAGGGTGTAACGGGGTTTGTTGGCACAGGTGACACTCCTACTCCTCTTCCCGAAACCGAGGTAGCGGCTTTAATGAACTTTATGGAGGGCGAAGAACCAACATTTGAAGCCAAGTTTGCAGTGGGAGATTCGGTTAAGATAACGGAAGGGCCTTTTGCTGAATTTTTAGGCAAGGTTGAAGAAGTCAATGATGGGCAAGGTAAAGTCAAGGTTTTAGTTAATGTTTTTGGAAGAGAAACTCCGGTGGAATTGGATTTCACCCAAGTAGTAAATTTGTAAGTATTTAAAGTTCTGAAAGTCTTCTGAAAGGGATATTTTAACAACAAAAATATATGGCAACAAAAAAGGTAAAAAAACTAAAAGCTAAGGTAAAATTAAACATTCCGGCCGGCAGGGCTACTCCGGCCCCTCCCGTAGGTCCTGCGCTAGGACAACACGGGGTTCCTTTGATGGACTTCTGCAAACAATTCAACGCCGCAACCGCCAAAATGGAGGATGACGTTATTCCTGTGATAGTGAGTGTCTACCAAGACCGTTCGTTTGATTTTATAACCAAAACTCCGGTATCTACGGCACTAATATTGAAAAAAATAAACCAACCTAAGGGCTCGGGAACACCGAATAAAGATACGGCAGGAGAATTGTCAAGATCTGACATAGAGGAAATTGCAAAAATAAAAATGCCTGACCTAAATACAAATGACATAGAAAAAGCAATAAAAATTATTGAGGGCACCGCCAAGTCAATGGGTGTCAAAGTATCTAAATAACATGAAATATACCATTGATAATGCTATAAAAGAAGTAAAAACCAACTCCAAAGAGAAGTTCGACGCCACAGTGGAAATCCATATAAATCTGGATTTAGAAAAAGGACAAAGTGTGCGATTCATCACCACACTTCCGCACGGCACAGGTAAAACTAAGAAAATCGCTGTATTTGCCTCCGAAAAGGTAGAGGGAGCTGATATAGAACTTACGGAATCAGATATAGACAAAATCGCCAAGGGCAAAATTGTCGTAGGAAAAGATTTCGACGTGCTTGTAACGGAACCAAGATTTATGTCAAAGATTGCCAAAGTCGCCTCTATTCTGGGACCGGCGGGAGCCATGCCAAACCCCAAAAGCGGCACAGTAACAGAGAATGTCGCGGAAGCGGTAAAAAACCTAAAACTTGGTCAAATAGAAGTTAGGACAGAAGCCAACGCACCGTTAATACACTCAATAGCGGGGAAAGTCAGTTGGGAAAAAGCCAAGTTAAGTGAAAATATTGAGACATTTATGAAGTCTTTAAGACAGAATAAACCCGCTAAAACCTTTCCAAAATGGATCAAGTCGGCCTTTATTAAATCGTCAATGGGCAAAGCTTACGAAATAAATCTGGAATAGGTTTATATACCCACATAAACGCTGACACCCAACTCGTCCACACTAATTAGTCCCCTCTCAATTTCAAATGTCTGTTCAGCCGGAGTGCCTTTATCTACAGTCACACTTTTCTCTATTAAAGAGATAAAATTGGCGTGAAGCGGTAAAACGGCGAATTCACCAACATCATTAAAAGAAGTTATTGAAAAAACAGAACCTTGAAACAATACTTTCCTTCTATCTCTTATTGTTACGGATAACTCTAGATCAGAGTCTTTATTATTGACAGTGCTTGGCATTATTTATCTAAGTCGGAAGTACCACCTATATATAAGAATTTATCGGCGGAAATATCGTCATATTGCCCTTCAAGAATATCCTTCACATCGGTAATTGTTGTATCCATAGAAACATAATCTCCTTCAGAACCGGTCTGGGCCGCAGTAACGAAAAAATTCTGCGTCATGTAATTCTTAAGTTTTTGGGCTCGTTGGTAAAGCACCCGATCATCCTCTCCCAACTCCGATTCGCCAACCAGCGAGACTATTCTCTCAAGCGATTCGGACTTCTTAAGAAGCCCGCGAGCCTCAATAGCCACATTATAGTGTAAGGTTGTGACAACATTTGGACTTAACGAGTTGGAATCAGATGCCAACATGTCAACTGCCGGGAATCTTCCCTCCTGATATACATTGCGAGACAGAACTATCTCGGAATCAAGATACTTGAAAATAGCTTGAACGGCACTATCTAGCAAATCATCTGCAGGAACATATATAGCCTCTACCGTCGTTACTGTTGCTTCTTTTGATGAAACCAACCTTTCGTGTACGTCAGCTAACTCTGACATTAATGTAGGTTGATAGCCATCTTCTGACGGAATGTTTTTCGTTAGCAGAGATATCTCGTTGCCTGCTTGCGCGTATCTAAACATGTTATCTACAAAGAAAAGTACATTTCGCTTTTCCACGTCTCTGAAATACTCTGCCAAAGCTACACCGGTGTGCGCTGTCAAAAATCTTTTAGCCGGACTCTCACCCATAGTTCCGAACACCAATGATGTATTAGCTAAAACACCTTTTTCGGCCAACTCCTGGTGTAATTCATGTCCCTCTCTGGTTCTTTCGCCGACACCTGAAAATACTGACACGGTATTACTATCACCTCTATCAATGATGTTGTGTAATAGTTCAGTCAATAGAACTGTTTTACCCACTCCGGCGCCACCAAATAACCCGATTTTACCCTCCTTAGTTATGGGTGTGAAAAAGTCGATAACTTTAATGCCTGTTTGCAGAATGGTGTGTTTATTAGATATTTTGTCGTATTTAGGAGTATCGCTATATAGATTTACAACAATATCGGTATCTATGGGTCCTAAACCATCCCTAGGGAGCCCTAAAGCGTCCATTACGCGACCTAGAACTTTTGGGCCGGCGGGGACATGAATGGGCTCTCCAGAACACACCACAATGCCACCTCTCTTATAGTTACTAATATCCGACAAGACAATGCAGTGAAATCTGTCACCAAACGATGATTTATATACCATCAATTTTATGCTGTTATCATTCTTTAGATATACTATTTCATTAATTGCGGGCTTATACTTACCATAGAACTCCACTTCAACGACATGGCTTTTTATTCCCACAATTCTACCCTGCCTTTGAATATCGGCAGACTCTCTCACCTCATCCGGCTGTCCTGCATCCGTAGTGTCGGCGTTATTCTCTCTATTTATATTTATTTCATTCTTTTTATCCATAATAATCTAAGCCCCTTGAAAAACACTCGCTAATACTGTGTTTTTCTCCTTATCAGATTTTCTGTGACTAATTAAGGATCTTTGCAAATTCAATTTTTCTAACATATGGCCGACATTGTTTGTGGCCGAATCCAAACTAACCATCCTAGAGGTAAACTTACTCAATGACGATTCATACAACGCCTGGTCAAATAATGTCAACTTTATCTCGGACTCAAAAAACCTAAAGACTTCCTCTATATTGGGTTCAAAAATACAATTTATCCTTTTTAGATCCTCTCTGTTCTCCAGTGACAACTTCTCCCCGGAAACACTAGTTTGATGAGGAACTTGTTCCAGTATATCCTTAAATCTACCGTGAAAAACTAAAATATGTTCATAAGGGTTAAGATCGCGCACTATCTGCGACACTTTTTCGGGTTCCGGAAGCCCGTCGGAAACTTCGTAATATTTGTATGGATGTCCGGGAAATCTCTGCTCAAAGAGTATTCTGCCCAACCGACCCATTATGAAAATATCTGATTTTGCATCTATGTGCTTTGCAAAATAATTAAATACATCCAAAATTATATCCCCATATAGACCCGTATTTGAAGCCACAAAAACTAAAGCGTCCCGTCCGTTTTTCTTTTCAAAATTCATCCTCTCAATGTAATCTTGCTGATCCTCCGGCTTCTTAATACCCTTTGAATCAAGCAATTTCCTCAAACCCTCGTCATAAGAAACCCTGACACGCGAGAATACTTCCGTCAAACCCGACAAAAACTCTCTGTTTCTAAGAACACCGGCTTTTACTTTGCGCATTCTCATAGCGGCGACCTCCTGGTAGGTTTGTGCTATTTCCTTAAAGCTATTCAATTCCAATATCTCTCTATTTATATCTGACATACTCTTAAATAATATGAGGGTCTTAGGAACCCCCGCTCAAAGCCTTTTTAATTTGATCTTTCTCCTGAGTAATTTTTGACAACAAGTCATTGAAATTCATATCTTCTTGAATTAGGCCGTCTATGTAAGCCCTGAAATCACTATCTTCTCTGTACATATCGGACATCTTACTTCCAAGAAACTTGAGACTGTTTATTTGTTTCGTTGATATTAGGCCTCCCCAAATCATAGTAAACAGCAAATATTGAATTTTCATAGGATATACAAACCTGGGAGGTTGATCAAAAAATCTCTCCAGCCTCATTCCTGTTTCTAAAGTAGTTTTGATACCCTCGCTAAGTTCTGCGCCAAAATGGATAAAACGTCTATGTTTTCTTAGCAGGTTTAAGAAACCGGTTAATTCACGATTTAAAGTTCGGTGCAGATTAGACTGGACTTGTTTACCAACACGAGTAACGGAGAGAAAGGTGTTTACGGCCGGTCTTCTACCTTCATTAAACAATTCCTCATCAAAAAAGATATGACCGTCAGTCATTGACATCAGGTTAGTTTGTATATATCCGGATATGTCTCCCTCAACGGTCTCTGCAACAGCTAGACATGTTATGGCATTCTTTGAATCACCTTTTCTAAAGTTACCAGCCCGCTCCAACAACTGCGAATGGATAAAAAATATGTCACCCGGATAAGAACTGCGCCCCGGAAAACTGCCTGAAACCAATGACAATTCGCGATAAAACTTGGCATGTGTTGACAGATCATCCAATACCAGGAGAACATCGCGGCCCCGGTCTCTGAAGTATTCGGCCATAGCCATAGCAGTATATGGGGTTAAATATATTTCACCGGGAGAATCGTCCGATGAAGAGCCGATCGTTAAGAAGGACTTTTCCAATTCATACTCTTTACTAAAATCCAAAATGTCTAGAATGTCAGACTTGTTCTTACCTATAGCGCTGTAGATACAAACTGAACCATCTCTAACCTGCGAAAGTACAGTTTGAAGCAAAAATTCAGTCTTACCCGATTTTCTATCACCCAAAACAAGCTCTCGTTGACCCCGTCCCAAAGGCACTATTAGATCAACTATAGATACTCCTGTCACTAAAGGTACTGATATCCTAGATCTTTCTGAAAAATCAGGAGGAGTTTTAAAAACCGACACGTTTTCGTACTCTCCCAAGGGCTTAAAAGAACCAAACAAGTCCTTACCCAAGCAATCGTAAACACCGCCAAGATACGACTTATCCACGGGTATTTTTAGTGTTTGCGAGGTTCTAGTGACTCTGGCACCAATCAAAAGACCTTTGCTATCAAGCATCAAAACCTGCGCCAGGTTTTCTTCCATGGAAAATACTAGTCCCAAGACATCGCTATCAAACACCACTACCTCACCCAAAAAGGCGTTTGGCAACCCGGAGACCCCTACCAAAGGGTATTTTAAGCTTTCTACAAAACCAATCTCTCTGCTTTGCTCCAGATATTGATCAAAACTCTTACCCAAGTACATGGCTCATGTTCTTTCTGTAAAAATCACTTAATTTGGACCTTAAAGATAGATCTATAAAATGACCATTCAAATAAATTACAAGTCCGCCGAGTAGCGAAGGGTCATATTGGGAATCAAGCAGGTAAGGTCTTCTTCCCATAACATTTACTTTAATCCATAAGAACAAATCTTTCTCAAAATCGGCACGAGGATTTTCAATGGACAAAGAAATTTTGATTCGGGGAACTTGGATCAAAGATTCTTTTAACTTCAGTAGATTATCAGATAAAGACGCGGAATCGTGTATTTGCGCATGAGCGGATCTCAGATAATTTATGATGTCGTTATATTTGCTTAAGTTATTGACATCAATTGGCACACCTGAACTTAAAGCCTTTAAAAAGGTGGTCTCGTCAAACCCGGCACTAAAAATCTCCGTCTGCAAAGAGTCTATTTTCATCATTAAAGAAGATAAGTCATCCATCTTCTCTATTAACATATTTAAATCTTTATGCGGGCTTTTTGTCATACTATTACAGAACTCCTTTTAGCTTGGCCTCCTCAAGGGATCGAACAATAAATTCTTCTTGGTCCTCCAAACTTAGGGCCTTTCCTATTATTTTAAACGAAGCATCTTGAATGGCCTTATAAACAGCCCTATCTATATCCTTAATCCGCATAGCCTTATATTCCTCCAACTCCTTTTCTATGGTCTTGTGGGACTCAAGGGCCGCCGTTTCCATGCTCTTTCTAAATTGGGACACTTCATCTGACAATTCATCTTTAAAATCTTCGGAAAGTTTATTTATGGAATCCAAGTTACCTTTGGATGCTTCTAACATAGCCTTGCGATAAACCTTTAGCAGATTATCGGATGATTCGCTAATAAAATCGGACTGCTCCTTAGCCACTCCGGAGATACGGGAACTTAGGTTATCTGACATACCTTGGCTTACTATGTTTGCGTCCTCCAGTATTTTTCCGGCATCTATATTTGCGTCCTGAACAAGGCCAAACGCTTGTTTACGCGCTGTTTCCAAGATATCGGAGGCTTCTTCATACCTTCTTTTTTCCTTTTCGCCTACCGAAGAAGCATCAGTCAACAGCTTCACAAAAACTACACTCAAACCAAGGAAAACCAGAAATAAAACAATAAACGAGACTATGGCCAAGGGAACAAGATAATATAAAGATGGATAAATGGGCAGATTCATTTTTAACCTTTCATAAAACTAAAATCAAATAAGATACTACTATACCGGTGATCATAATGCCAAATGTGAATATAAAATTAAACACTACGGCGGACTTTATATCCCTACTGGCCAAAGGATTACGGCCCATGGCCTCCACACTTTGTCCGGATATCTTGCCAAAAGATGAGAAACCTACAATAAAACTAGCTACTACAACAAGGCCGGATAGTAAATATCGGAAAGATGTTAACGGACTCATAATTGGAGACAAAGCGCCGGTCTTTAAAAATTGGAACAGATTTTTTTGCGACCTATTAGCCACATACGCGGACTTGATGTCAATCTGCACCAAAATACGACCAACGGCATTCGGATCATTGTTAGAATAATCTTCCAGGGCTATTCCAAGGACATATCCGCTAACATCGGCAAACTGGGCAATACCTGCTACGGAAGATGTCGTTATAAAATCGCCAACTTTTATGTCGCCGTTTATGGACGAAACCCTTACATAAGTTTCGCCCGAGGATACCACTAAAATCGACCCTGTTTCATCCAATGTGCGATCAGCCAAGGATATGGCCGTACTTACAACTACAACGCCATAAATATTTTCGTCATAATTCTTGGTGCTTAACGAGAATTTCCCATTTTCAATAACAATAACACTTCCTTCCTCTACCTCGGGTTCTTTCCAGGGAATTGTAATTGAGATACCGGAAAATACGGAAGGGGCGGAAAAGGTCTGGGCGAAAGCAAATCTTTGGGAACTAATGACAAGGAATGATACGAAAAAAGAGACGCTAAACCCAGCAAAAACGGCGTAACTAAAAGGATCAAACCGGCGTCTTTTATTTTGGATAATACACTTGGGCAGCATAACTCATTTTAGTATAAAGACAATAGAAAGAATACGCAACTAAAATCTTGACTTGGATTGACTTGACTTTACTTGACTTGAATAGATTAGTACTTTACTATTATAAAATAGTTTGCCGAACACTTTGAAAACGGCGTTTGTTAAACTCAAGAAAATATAAAATGCCCAGCCCTGCCCAAGACGAAAATACAACACTTACAATAGGAAAAGCCGCTAAGATGCTGGGGGTTTCTCCCTCCACACTTAGAAGATTTGAAGAGCAAGGCTTAATTTCTTCTCAAAGAGGCGAAAACGGGTATAGGTTTTTTGTTCTTACGGATGTAATTAGTCTGAAAAGAACAATAGACGAAAAGAAAGACAAAAAGAGGGAAGTTAAACATCCTGTCATCACTAATGGCAGTTATACTCTCCCAAGTCACTCCCATTCTGAAAAAAGTGAGAAGCTTAACGCGGCGAGAAATCAAGCAAAGCGTGCACTAGATCCTTTAGCTTCGCCTCAGAGTAACGCCGTTAAAACCACCCCAAACGAAGCGAAGATTCCAAACACCAAACTGATTTCGGCGGGATTCATCATGGCGTCAGCAGTCTTAATGCTATTTTCGGCCTATATGCTAACCCCCTCCAAGGCTAAAAAAGCGTTAAACCAAATGGCTTCCAGCTCGCTGTATAATGTGGGAAGCAGAATTGCCAGTGCATTAAACCTAGAATTAGATCAGTCGGATCCCTTCACACAATTTGGTGAAAAACAATTGCTAGGCGCAGTACTAGGACAACGAGTAACACTGCCCGAATATGAGCTGGTAATCGCCGTTCCCACAACAATAAAAAACAACTTTAGTGTAGAAGGAACTATCAATTCAGCGGGTTTAGCAACTTTGTCGGGCGGCATAATAACAGACAATCAAGATATAGATGCCGGAACCGGCGTTATATCCGCAGGAACTGTGACGACGGGAAACCTAACATTCACAACTCCGGGACAGATAAATAACCTTTTGGCATTAGATGACACCTCAAAAGGGTCGCTGGAAAGTATTTTGGAACTATCGGGAGATGTGACAGGTACGCTTGACAATACAACTGTAACCGGAATCGGTGGAGTGAATATAGGGACAATAGACGACAGTGACGGAAACTTACTGTACTTAGACGGCGGTGAAGTTGTCAGTGGTCTATTATCTGATCTTGACACCACCCAAATTACTAAACTTGGGACAATTACTACCGGAACCTGGCAAGCCGATGTATTAGAAGCCAAATACGGCGGCACAGGTCTTTCATCTTATACGGCCGGAGATCTTATTTACGCATCAGGCGCAACTACACTCTCAAAAGTAATTATTGGAACCGAAGGTTATATCTTAACCTCGGCCGGTGGAATTCCTGCTTGGTCTAATGTTAACTCTGCTTTAGGCGGCAACGTTTTTCTTCATGGAGGCAACAGCTTTGGAACAACGGCGATCCTGGGAACAAACGACGCCTACGGCCTTATCATTGAGACTGCGGGCATCGGCCGCGCAATTATTGACAGCGGCGGAAATATAGGAATTGGCAATACTGCCCCCCTGACTAAAGTACATCTGGGAGATAGCTCTCAAGGACCAAGTTATGTAAGCGGAGAAACAGAAAGCATGTACATCGAGGGAAATCTGGAAGTCACCGGCACCATATACGGAGGGGCGATAATAGGACCAACAAGCTATGACGAAGGTTCTGTAACATTTATTGGATTAGATGGATATCTGGATCAGAATAACACACAGTTTTACTGGAACGACACAACTGAAAGACTGGGAATCGGAACTTCTTCCCCGAACTACAAACTAGATGTAAGAGGTACGGTTGGCATAGATGGCAATATGACATTTGTCAACGATCATACGATTGCGGGAACGGGAACACTGACTATCAACCCCACAGGAAATTTGTATCTCCAATCAAGTTCTTACTACATAGATGAAAATGGAATTTTAACGGTAGCGAAAGTTAAAACGACAGCGATAGAATATTCAGGAAATATCACACTAGATGCTAACTCTTCAGCTGGAACTACGACGGTAACTGTGACAAATAAGAACGGAACTCAAGTGGCAAATTTGGAAGTAGAGGGTGATGTTAATATTGCCGGAGGAAAACTCACCTTGGCTTCAGGAGAAACAATTGACGCCGAGACAGCCAATCAACTTGCTTTTCGATCCGATGGCACTATTAGAGTGGTTGCGGGCACAAACCTTAATATGCTGACCGGTAGCGATGTCAATGTAGAAACACAAAATTTCAATATAACCCTTGGGGACAACACAGGAACGCGGGAGTTTGCGATCTATGACAGCACCGGAGTAACAAAAGTGGGGGTCATTGACAGCGATGGTCATACTACAATTGCCAGCACTTTAACCGTACAATCCGGAGGCGCGGCAATTACCGGGAGCAGTACCATAACCGGATCTATAACTGCAACACAAGATCTAATAGCTGCCAGCCAACTTCGAGTAGGTTCAGCAACCAATACCGTTTACAACTACATAGCGGATGACCTTAGTGCAGCTTCCGCCAACATGGACTCAGATCTGGACCTTTTTGTGCAGGGTGACTTACAAATCGGTGGAATTCTTATAGCTCCCGTAGAGGGAAAATTTGGCTACTGGACGCGCACAGGCACCACACTCTCCCCCACTACCGGCGGAGATAACATAACAACCACAGGCATTATTACCGGCAATACTGTAACCGATGGCACACTTTCCATAACAGGGGGCAACCTAACCACTAGCAGAGATGTTGAATCAGCCACCGGCACTATCACTACTTTGGACGGCACCACCCTAACTTACACCACCGCCAATGTTACAACTTTAGATTTGGGCACAAACACTATTTATGACGGCAACCTTACAGGAAATTGGAATTTTAACGGAGGTAATATCACCAATACGGGAAACATCACTGCAGCAGGAACAACCGGCTTCACTCTTTCCGGTACGGGAGCCGACCTTTACATTGGCGCTATTGGCCTAAACGACAACAGCACAACCAGCTCCGGCGCTTCCCTAATTGGTCTTTACGATAACGCTATGGACAATATTCTGGGCAACACGAATTTGCAAAACGCTATAAAAGTAATAGACACGGCAATTGGCAATCGGGATTACACCGGCCAAAATCATCTAACAACCAGTGAAAGTCTTACCACCTCGCTGGAAGCACTTGACAACGCTCTTACCGATTTGGAAATCGGAGCAACCGGACTTTGGCAGGACGAAGGCACCTACATCTACGCCAGCAATTACACCAATTTTGTGATCACAGACACCGGAAGAGTGGGTATTGGCATTACCAACCCCGGTTACGCACTTACTATAGCAGGCGCGATTTCGGCTACGCGCACCATCACCTCCTATGACAATGTGATCACTGTAGATCGAAACGGCGGAGGCGATTACACCAGCATCACCAACGCCATCACCGCCATTAACACCGCCGGAGATGCCGGCGCTGCCAATCCTTATGTCATTTGGGTCATGGCAGGAACTTACGATGAAGATGTAACTTTACCCGATTATGTCAGCATCCAAGGCCAAGGCTGGAAAACAACAATTATTGACGGACGCTTAACTGTTGGCGATGGCTCCTACATTGAAAGCATCGCTATCTCCCCTACCGGAATGGAAACCATTGCGGTAACAGCAGATCCGGATGGCGCAAAAAGCTACATGTCCAACACTTTCGTTAGCTTAACCACCAGCACCAACGCCCCTACTTACTTAATAAGATTTACGGGAACTACCGATTTTGAAATCGCTAACTCGCTACTGGAAATAGCCAACAACAACGCAGGCGGATCAGCAAAGGCGTACAACTTTTACTCAAACGCCGCTACCGGCGACCTAAAAATAACCAACACCAAAGCCAAAACAGGGTGTGCCAACAATAACAACTGCATCTTATCACTTAACGACTCTTCCATTGCAGGAGCCGACATCATTTTTGCGGGAGAATGGGCCGTTACCGATGACACTTCTCCGGTGGCCGCCGTTAACAACAATGCCAACGGCCAAATCAAGCTTAACATTAACTACGAAAACGATGCCGGTGATTATGCCATGTACACAACCACCGGCAACAATGTGATTATAAACCCCTTCCAAACCGATAAACTTGCCATTCATCCCGGAACCGGCTTAACAACCGGCGATTTAGCCAACATCTCGTATAGTACTGCTAACACTTTATCGGGCAGTTTAACCGGCTTAAATATGGATCTTTCCACAAATGTAACCGACGGAGATAACGCTGTGACAGGATTAAACCTTACACTACCGGATTCGGGCACAGCAACCTCGAAAGGGATCAATATTAGCGGCAGTGCAGATTATGGCTTTTATGTAGAAGGTGAAACCAAAAACTACCTTTCCGGCAATTTGGGAATTGGCACCACCAACCCCTCCTACACCCTAGATGTACAGGGCAACGCAGGAATTGCCTCAGGATCGGATTTATACACTTACAGCGTGGATAATTATTACGCCACTGTCGGAAACAGGGACTATACCGAAGCAAATTTTGTTACCGACAGCCAAACCTTTACCGCCTCTATTGATGCCATAGATCAGCAACTACAAGACCTGACTTCGGGGTCTGCAGGCTTATGGCAGGAAGCGGGAGCAACAACTTATCTAGATAGCATTACCAACAACTTAGCAATTGGCGGAACCGGTGCAACCGCCAAAATGTATTTTGCGCCGGCAAGTTCCTCTTTGACGCTAAATCCTTATGGAGCTTTAACAGGCAACACCGGAGAATTTAGATCTTCGGAATTAACAGTGAACGGAACGGAATATACCGGTTTTAAAGCCCCGGACTCCCTTGATAGCACTATCATGTACACTCTGCCAAATACGTCGGGAAGTACAGATTATGTTTTAACTTACCAAACCGGAGGATCGTTAGAGTGGAAAAATGTTACCGGAGTTGGCGGTGCGGGAGATATTACAGATGTAGGCTCAATTACTTCCGGAGCCGCCTTTAGCGATGGAAATGCCGATGATGATTGGCTGGGACTTGGGGCTGCAGCAGGAAGAATAGAATTTGACGACCAAGCCACAGACGAAGTAAATATCTTATCCGCAAAAGTAGGCATTGGCACATCCACTCCAAGCGAAGTTTTAGATGTAGTGGGAAATATTGCAGTTTCCGGCACTGTAGACAGCAGAGATATTGCAACCGACGGCTCCAACCTGGACAACCTTTACACTACAATCGGCCTTTCAGCCCTTACCTCCGCAGAAGTGGATCAGCTTGAAAACATTGGCGCAAGCATTATATCTGCCGCTCAATGGGGCTATGTAGGCAACCTGAATCAAAATCTTGCTACTACATCGGCGCCAACTTTTGCCACACTCAACACCGGCCAAGGCGCCTACGAACTCTACGCCATGGACCAAGATGTCAAAACCACCGACGAAGTAACTTTCTATAGCGCAACTTTATCCGAACCTTCCGCCAACAGACTCATTGCCACAGATGCAAGTAGAAAACTGGTTTCCACCTCCGCCTCCAGCTGGTTAACGGGTACCGCAAATCAAATCGCCGTAGCCAATGATGGCGATGGCACAGCAACGCTTTCTCTGGAGCAAAACATCAACACTACTGCAGCCGTAACTTTTGGAAGCCTCAGACTAGGCGCAACCACCCAAGTTTCGGGCGTTTTAGACGAAGACACCATGTCCTCCAACTCAAACACTTCTTTAGCCACCCAGCAATCTATAAAAGCCTATGTAGACACCAGAAATGCCTTACAAAACGAACTTGTGGAGCTGGATGATGTTACTGTCAGCTCCGCCGCCGAGGGCGACTTGCTTATCTACTCCGGAGGCACTTGGTACAACAAAGCCTTGAGCGGCAACGCCACTATTACCGCCGGTGGTGCGCTTTCTTTGGCAGACAACACCGTAGACAACGCTGAATTGGTTGACGCACTTACCTACTCCGGCGCGCTAAACCTAACAGGCACCTGGTCAATTGGCAGTACGCAAGTAACTGCAACCGCCGCCGAACTTAACATCTTAGACAACGCCACTGTCAACACAACCGAGCTAAATTACTTAGACGGCGCCACGGTTACATCCGGCGGAGTTATCTTTGGCAACGGAACCAAACTTACACAGAATACCTCTCAACTCTACTGGAACAACACCGACAACCGATTAGGCATAGGAACCAGCGCCCCGAGCTACGCCCTAGATGTTAACGGCGCTATTCAAATAGCCACCGGTTCCGAACTTTACTCCTTTGGCTCAGCAACTTTAGGCAACCGCACCTACACCACGCCAATCTATGTCGCTAACGGCCAAACCTTCACCGCTTCCGTGCAAGCCTTAGACGACCAAGTTTACGCGCTCTCGCAAGGCCAAGCCGGCCTTTGGATAGATCAAACCACCTACATTCAAGCCTCTAACTACACCAGCTTTGTCATTGAAGACGGCGGAGATGTGGGAATTGGCACCACCAACCCCACCGAAAAACTGCATGTCGTAGGCAACATTTTACTTACCGGCACCTTATCCAATGGAGTTACGACCCTATCCGGAAGCAACTTTACCTCCACCGGTGGTTTTGACTTTGACTTAGCAGACAACTCGGGGGCCAATTCGCTGGCTATACGAGATTCCGATAACTCTAATGTGTTTACTATAGATAGTATCGGAAACTTAAGTTTATACGGCGGATCAGCAAGTTTTGCGGTGAATAATGGAGCGAACACCGGCTTTATGATTACCAACACCGGTACAGGCGATAGTTTTAGAGTGAATGATGTGAGTAGTGATACTACGCCTTTTGTGATTGATGCGGATGGGAAGGTGGGCATCGGGACGACGAGTCCGGGGGCGAAGTTGGATGTTAGTGATGCTAACCAAGTTACCGACTCATGGGGTAATTTAGCCATCTTAACCACAGATTCTTATGCGATTGATAAAGGGGGCCAAGTTACTTTCGGTGGTAAATACAGCTCTGCTGTAGTTGTTGCTAAATTCGCCAGTATTGCTGGACGAAAGGAAAACGCAAGTAGCGGCAATACGGCAGGATATTTAGCTCTCTCCACGACGACAAGTGCTGGCGGAGCCGTACTGGAGAGAATAAGAATATCATCCACTGGCTACGTCGGCATCGGGACGACGGGGCCTACTGCCAAATTAAATATAATTGGAGATAACGACCTTTCTTCTGGATATTCTTTATGGGCTAGACCTTCTGGTAGTGATAAAGGGCTCATTGTACGAAATGATGAAAATGTTTCTATTGGAGTCGGCGGCGGAGTAGCCAATGCCAGACTTCATATTCAAGGTTCTGATGCAAAGATCAGAATGGCAAATCTCACCAGTAACGCCGGAGAAATTGGCCTTGAATTTGCCCACATTCCCGGAGACGCCACAACCGGGATAAAAAATGCTATTGTCAGCAAAGCTACCGGATCATGGACACGAGGCGATCTCCACTTTGTCCTTAATAGTGCAGGGGACGCTACTAACTATACCGTCGGTACCGACACCAAGATGATCATTAAATCAGCCGGCAATGTGGGCATCGGCACCACCTCCCCAACCCACAAACTAGAATTGACCGACCACACTACCGCCGCCGGTGGAATTGCCTTAGGAACAGATGTGGAACTGTACCGTTCAGCCGCCAACAGCCTGGTTCTTGCCGACGGAGACACGCTGACCCTTGGCTCAACCGCCACCAACATAGATCTTGCCAGCTTCTTCGCCGGCTACTCCAGCGTCGAGCTCAACAGTCCCAACCCGGGTGTGCTGGAAGTCTCATCCGGTTCAGTTCTCATCAACGGCAAGTGGCGCCGCAACACAACCAAAACCACGATCAATCTCTGGCAAGCCACCTATGCCTCCGGAGAGTCCGCCAAAACCACTTGCACCAACGAAGGCGAAACCTGCGCCGGCACCAACTGGTTTGTTTACGCGGTTGCTGACACCAGTGCAAC
>CAZNJL010000004.1:0-22484 GCA_964573325.1 uncultured Candidatus Saccharibacteria bacterium
AAAAATTATTAAAAAAGTGTCCGAAATATCTAAGGTAAAAGAAGGGGATATTCTAGTTGCGGTAATGACTAATCCGGATTTCGTTCCTGCTATGCGCCGTGCCACAGCGATCTTGACTGACGAGGGGGGACGCACTTCGCATGCCGCCATTGTAAGTCGTGAGCTGGGTATTCCCGCTGTGGTCGGGTCTCAAAATGCCACAAAGATGCTAAAAAATGGTGAGATTATAACAGTAAACGGAAGTGACGGAAAAGTTTATTCGGGAGATGTTACTAAGATAGAAAAAGTTGAAGAGGACAATACTGATTATGAGAGCCTTAAGACCGCGACTAAGATTTACATGAATTTAGCTGAACCTGATTTAGCCGATGAAATGTCTGCTCTTAATGTTGACGGTGTGGGGCTACTTCGCGCGGAGTTTATGATCGCCCAAATTGGAAAGCACCCGCGAAAGTTTATTAAGGATGGAAAGCAGAAAGAATTTGTGGATCAGTTGGCCGATGGAATGGCGAAATTCGTCAAGGCGTTCGAACCCCGCCCCGTTGTTTACAGGTTTACTGACTTTAGATCTAACGAGTACGCCAATCTTATTGGAGGTAAGGAGTTTGAATCTGAGGAGCCGAACCCAATGATCGGTTACCGCGGCGTGGGGCGCTACATAGACGATTCTGAGGTTTTTGAACTAGAGCTGGAGGCCGTTAAGAAGGTGCGCAACAAGTTGGGGTATAAGAATTTGTGGGTTATGTATCCGTTCGTGCGCACAGTTGACCAATTGAAAGAGGTGAAGTCTATTACGGCGGCTTCCGGTTTAAGAAGAAGCGCTAACTTTAAGATTTGGATGATGGTTGAGATTCCTTCAAATGTAATTTTACTTGATGACTTTATTGATGTAGGTATTGATGGGGTTTCGGTAGGGACGAATGACCTGACGATGCTAATATTGGGTGTAGATCGTGACAACGAAAGAGTTGCAGGTACATATAGCGAAATGAATCCCGCCGTGTTGCAAAGTTTAGAAAAAATTGTTAAGACCTCCCGCAAGCGTAAGATTACCTGCTCAATTTGTGGACAGGCTCCATCGGTTTATCCGGAACTAGTTAAAATGCTGTCAGAGTGGGGGATTACCTCAATTTCGGTCAGTCCCGATGTGTTGAATAAAACTAGAAAGATAGTTTACGATGCGGAGAAATCGTTGTTAAAGGAAAAATCAACAAGGAATTAATGGCACTAATAAAATCTATAACAGCGTATAAATCTTTAAACTCTAGGGCCGCGTGGACCGTAAGGACGAGGATTGAGCTGGATGATGGTACTGTTGCCAGTCAAACAGTACCGGACGGTGCCTCTAAAGGAGAGGCGGAAGCTATTTCACTTCCGATAGAGGATGCAACGAGACACGTTAATGTGGATATTGCCCCCGCTCTAGTCGGCAAGGATCCGGTAGATCAGGGAGAAATAGATGATTTACTGATAAATCTTGATGGAACCCCCAATAAGTCCGTTCTTGGGGCTAACGCTATTTTGTCAGTTTCGCTAGCAATAGCTAAGGTGGCCGCTCGATCTGCCGATATACCGCTTTATGAGTATTTGGGATCGCTGTATGGGGGCAAAAACAAGCTAGATTTTCCTACGCCGGTTTTTAACATTCTCAACGGAGGCTTGCATGGTAAAAACGGGTTGTCTTTTCAAGAATTCATGATCATCCCTGCCATGGGGTTTTCATATGAGCGCAAACTAGAAATAGGGGTCGAATGTTATAACGCTCTGTCGTCACTCCTATTAAAAGAAGGCTACTCGTTGGGAGTTGGCGACGAGGGTGGGTTTGCTCCCGCAGGTTTTACTGTACCCAAGGCTCTAGAATTTATCGCTAAATCCGTGAAGAAAGCCGGTTACACTTTAGGAGATGATGTTTTTTTGGGTATGGATGTAGCGGCCGGATCTTTTTATGATCAGGCGTCGTCAAAATACGAAATAAAAGAAGAAGGGCTATCCCTGTCTGTCGAAGACCTTGTTTCTTACTATAAAGATCTTCTGAAACAATACCCAATTATTTATTTAGAAGACCCCTTATTTGAGAACTCTCTTTCCGGGTGGGACTATTGCTACAAAAATCTGTCAGAAAACACGATGATAGTGGGCGATGATTTGGTGGTAACTAACCCGGATATTTTAGAAAAGGCACTAAATCCGAAAGTTATAAGCGGTGTGATCGTGAAACCCAATCAGATAGGTACTTTGACCGAGACTCTTACCTTTGTGCGTAAGGCTCGGGAAAACGATTTAGTTGTTATTGTTTCGCACCGTAGCGGAGAAACGGCAGAAGACAAGTTTATTGCAGATTTAGCTTTGGGTGTGGGTGCGGAGTTTGTTAAATTCGGTGCTCCCGCTAGGGGAGAACGGGTTGTTAAATATAATCGGTTGTTGGATTTGTATCATCACACTTCCTAGGAATTTCTTTCGATCTCTACAGAGTTTCCGCGGTCGCCTACAAATAAGAAAGCTTGTTGTGGTTTCCCGCAGAGTCTTTCACACTATCTAATCACATAAGCGGCATAATCTTGCCCAAGCTGTGTTTCTACTTTAGCGGTCTCCTCGTTTGATAGTCCCTCAAAGTATTTTCTGAAACATCTTATTGAATTTCCATGGCAGGAAATCGCCACATTTACCTTTTTTTCTTTCATTTCAGAAACCAAATCATTTGAAAAATCTTTAACCCTTTCGTAAACCATAGCGATACTTTCTCCGTTTGGCGGTTGGCCGTCCCACGTTCGACGGACTTTGTTAAAAAACTCCGGGTCTGTTTCTTCAGTTTCTAGTTTATTCTGTCCCTGCAGGTCGCCATAAGATCTTTCTTTAATCCGCTCGTCAGTATTTATTGTTAAGTTTTTCGCCCCACCATTAAGGGACACTCCAATTTTCATAGTATCTACTGCCCTTATTTGAGGAGAAGAGATTAACTTGTCTATTGTCTTGCTCTTTAATTTTTCCGCTAGGACCACTGCCTGTCTTCGTCCTTCTTCTGTGAGGGGCGATTCTCGCCAGCCGCTAAATATAAAATTTTGGTTGTCTTCGCTTTGTCCGTGCCTAAAAATATAAACCGTTGGAAATTTGTTTGATTCTTCTTTGGGTAGCTCGTCGGTATTTTTGTACTCTAGTTTTTCTCTTGTTGTAGGTTCTTTTTCGTCTTCATCTCTTTTTTCTTGGGTTTTTCCGCCAAATAAAAATCCGCTTTCTCTTTTTCGGTAGTAGTAAAAGTATCCTCCCGCAAGTAAAAGTACAAAGATTATTTTTCCTATAGTTTCTGCGCTGTCCAGGTTTTTAGTGAAGGATTCTGTGGCGGCTAATCCGGTATAACCAATGTATAAAAAAAACAGATTTCTGAAAATGCTTCCTACAAAGGTACCGACTACAAATACTTTATATCTTAACTTTATAACACCGCAAATAACGGATAGGGGGGAGCTAGGTAAGATCGGTATAGCACGCAATATCGTTAGAGTTGCGTAGTCTTTAACAGTTCCGTTAAATTTTGATCCAAGTTTTTCAATCTCTTTATGCGATACACCGATGAACTTTCCGAGTTTTCCTATTACAAGGTCCTCCGCTATATCAGAAACGAAGTATAAAAAGCTGGTTCCCACCACTCTTCCCGCGGCACCTATAACCGCAACAATAAGCAAATAACTTAGAGGATTTCCCTGGGCCTTTGTTATCGTACCTGTTATCCCCATTACAAAGGGGGATGGAATGGGAGCGAAAATTTCCTCTATAATTGTGCCGACAAAAGCAAAGATTTCCAAGGGAACGTGACTAGCCAATGATTCTAGGTACGCCATTATTTGTGTGAGTATTTGCATGAGACAAGCTTACCTCAAAAAGTATTTGCGCGCCATATTAAAACTGATTCACTCGCTGATCAGGCCTAACTTGCCAATATAATGTTTAATTCAGATATTTTCTTACTACGCCCGTGACCTTTCCTTGAACTTGTAGCTCTTCCGGGTCTACATAGATCGGGTCCATTTTGGAGTTGGCCGGTTGTAGTCTTATTTTTCCGTTTTTCTCGTGGTAAATGCTTTTTAATGTAGCAAACCCGCTATCTAGAAGAGCTACCACTATATCCCCGTCATTGGCCGTATTTTGCTGTTGGATAATCACATAATCTCCGTCAAAAATACCTTGTTCAATCATGGAATCTCCTTTTACTTGAAGTACATAACATCTTTTAGTTTTTGATACCAGATCCGCCGATACCATAACTGTTTCAAGTGAGTTCTCTATGGCTTCTATTGGTTGTCCTGCTGCGATATACCCAATAAGAGGAAGCTCAATTCCCTGCATAGAAGTATCTATTAGATCGGTTAAAACTTCTATTCCTCTGACTACGCCCTCGTATCTTTTAATTAAGCCTTTTTTTTCGAGCGCGCTTAGGTGCTCATGTACGGTGGCCAGTGAGGACAGCTCCATTGCATCCGCTATCTCCTGTAGTGTCGGCGATGTGTTATTTTTCTGGATAAACTGGGAAATAAAGGTTAATACCTGACGCTGTCTTTTGTATAGTGTGACCGGACTCATTTGCTTTCCTTTCCGAAATATATACTTTTGGGTTTTGTTTGTATGAATTTAGTGTACCGAATTTTTAGCGAAAGTGTCAAGTACTTTGTGCTAAAATGCTAGCGTGTTTAACCTAGTTTCTGATTATCAGCCAACAGGAGATCAGCCCTCCGCAATAGAAAAACTCACCCAAGGGATTACGGAAAATAAGGCTCATCAAGTGCTTTTAGGAGTTACCGGCAGCGGTAAAACTTTCACAGTCGCTAATATCATTAAAAATACCCAAAAACCAACTCTTATCATTTCGCATAACAAAACACTAGCGGCGCAACTTTATCAGGAATTCAGGGACTATTTTCCCGATAACGCGGTGGAGTATTTCGTCAGTTATTACGATTACTATCAGCCGGAAAGTTATATTCCTTCCACAGATACATATATAGAGAAAGATTCCGATATTAATGCAGAAATAGATAAACTTAGACTTTCTACCACAACTTCTCTGATGACACGGAAGGATGTCATTGTTGTCGCATCGGTTTCGTGTATCTATAACCTGGGATCTCCCGCGGAATATTCTAAGATTGCTTTGGAATTGCGCCAAGGAATGAAGTTGCGGTTAGTAGATTTGATTACGCGTCTAACTCAGCTCTTTTACGAACGGAATGATCTTGATTTTAAGCGAGGCTCGTTTAGAGTGCGAGGTGATGTAGTGGATGTTTTTCCCGCCTACCAAGATTTTGCTGTACGTATAGAGGTTTTTGACGGCACTTTAACTGCTGTTGAATTTTTTGAGCCCTTAACCGGAGAAACGGTTGACAAGAAAGGCCTTCCGTTTAAGCGTTTGGGAAGCTCTTCAAGAAGAATTACGCAAGACGAGAAGGATTATGCTGACCACGCTTCTCAACAGGACGACTTAGTTCTTATATATCCGGCTAAACATTATATTACCGCTGAAGAAAAACGAGCTGATGCAATTGCTCAAATTGGATTAGATTTAGAAAAACAAGTAAAACTTTTAAAATCACTAGGTAAGGATTTGGAGGCATATCGCCTTGAACAGAGAACTCGCTACGACCTGGAAATGATGCAAGAAATCGGTTATTGCAAGGGCATCGAGAATTATTCCCGCTATTTTGACGGAAGAAATATTGGAGACCCTCCCTATTCTTTGATGGACTTTTTTCCAAAAGATTATTTGACAATTATTGACGAGTCTCATATTTCTATACCGCAGATTCGTGGGATGTATAAAGGCGACCGTTCGCGAAAACAAACACTTATTGACTATGGCTTTAGGCTACCTTCCGCCTTGGATAACCGTCCTCTAAACTTTGAGGAATTCCTGACTAAAGTCGGACAAGTTATATATACAAGCGCCACTCCTTCGGAATGGGAGATTAGCAAATCACAAGGCGCTGTTGTAGAACAAGTTATTCGTCCGACAGGAATTGTTGACCCCCGGATAGAGATTTTGCCCACCAAGGATCAGATTTCCGATTTGCTTAGCCGTATAAAAGAAAGAATAGGCAGAAAAGAACGTGTGCTTGTTACGACGCTAACAAAGCGTATGGCGGAAGAGTTGGCGAGTTATATTCTGGAGAGGAGCATAAAAGCCACATACCTGCATTCAAATATTGATACATTGGAAAGAACTGACATTTTAGACAGCCTTCGCAAGGGAGATTACGATGTACTAGTAGGAATTAATCTTTTGCGCGAAGGGCTGGATTTGCCGGAAGTCTCCTTGGTAGCTATTTTGGATGCTGATAAAGAAGGATTTCTGCGTTCCGAGGGAGCCTTGATTCAGGTTATGGGGAGAGCCTCCCGGCACACACTGGGGCATGTAGTTATGTATGCCGATAAAATTACGGGAAGCATGGAACGAGCAGTTGCGGAGGTTGGGCGGCGGCGAGATGCGCAATTGGCTTATAACGAAGAGCATGATATCACGCCCCAACAGATTACCAAGCCTATTAGAGACAGACTTATTAAAGAAGATCTTGTAACTACAACTAAGGCCAAAATTCCCGAAATAGACTACATACAATTACCTCCTGAAGAGTTGCAGATGGAAATTAGCAGACTCGAGAAACTTATGGTTTACGAGGCAGAAGTTTTGAATTTTGAGGAGGCTGCAAAGTATAGAGACAAGGTGCGTAAGTTGAATAAGTTGCTCAATTCGTAGGTCCGTGCTTAAATGCGCCCATATTTATGATAAAGGTGGTATTTAACACTATTTATAGATCTCTAACCTTTTTGGGAAGGTTAATATCATTTCCGTTTGTGTACGGTTATAAAATATTGAGAAATGGTTTTGCTTTTCTGATGGTAGGAGTTAAAATTTTTCATAAAAAAACTTCCTCGTTTGACTTTAGCCGCTTGAATAAAAAGCTTTCGAAGCCCCTAACTTGGATATTCTCTATTCTTAGAAATACTTTTTGGAAATTAGGCGTTTACACAAAAGCATTTTTTTCCTTAATTTTGAGCATTCCTGCGCGCATTGCTCGCAAAATCTATCGGGCTTTTTTTAAGTCCAGGATATATTTGTTTTTTGTGGGCATCATCTTTTCCTTTCTGTTTATATTTTCTCCATACATTTTGTATGAAATGTACAATACTCTTCCGGATCCCGGAATTTTGATAGAGAAGGGAAATCGTCGTTCTACCAAAATATTAGATAGAAATGGTGTGTTGCTCTACGAAATATACGACGATCGCCGGTATGACCCCGTTAAATTAGATCAAATCCCTCCTCACACGATAAACGCGACTCTGGCAATAGAGGACGATAAGTTCTATGACCACCACGGATTTAGATTAGAAAGTATGCTCAGGGCCGCCAAGATCTATCTTACTAAAGGGGAGGTTCAGGGAGCTTCCACTATTACGCAGCAGCTTGTAAAAAATGTCTTGTTAAGTCCGGAAAGAACAATAGATCGCAAAATCCGTGAATTGGTTTTGTCGGTTATGGTAGAAAGGCGATATTCAAAGGACGAACTTTTAGAGCTTTATTTGAATAATATTTCCTATGGAGGTACGGCTTGGGGTGTGGAATCGGCGGCTCAAAAGTTTTTTGGAAAATCTGTATGGGAACTGAGTTTAGCCGAATCCGCTATGTTGGCGGGATTACCTTCCGCCCCCTCCGTTTATTCTCCGCTAAACAGCAACATTGATACGGCGAAACGCCGACAAAAGCAGGTTTTGGACAGAATGGTTGGATTAGGTTACATCAACGTAGAAGAGTCTAAGATAGCTTACACCGAAGAATTGATTTTTGTACCACAGACTAACATAATCAGAGCGCCACATTTTGTTTTTTATGTCCGTGATATTTTAGAAAAAAAATATGGGAGTCGCGCTGTTATGTATGGCGGTTTGACGATTAGAACAAGCTTGGATCTGGCCTTGCAGGAAAAAGTGCAGGAATTGGTTCGTGAGGGTGTGGCTAATAATTCTTATCTTAATCTCACAAACGGCGCTTCAGTGGTTTTAGATGCGCCGTCGAGTGAAATTCTGGCTTATGTAGGTTCGGTAGATTTTTTTCAGGAAGGATGGGGCGCTTATGATGTATCCAACGCAGGAAGGCAGCCGGGCTCTTCCGTAAAACCAATAACTTATTCGCTGGCGCTATCCAAAGGTTTTACTCCGGCTTCAGTTATTAACGATAGCCCCGTGAGCTATTCCCAAGGGGTGGGGTTACCGCCCTATCGTCCCGTCAACTATGATGGCCGTTTCAGGGGGAATGTTACCCTTCGACAAGCATTGGCCGGTTCCTATAACATACCTGCGGTTAAGGTAGCCAATTCTTTAGGTCCAAAAAATATTGTGGGGCTAGGGAATAAAATGGGAATGAAAAGTTGGGATCCTGAATCTGACTATGGTTTGGCAGTAACTTTGGGAAGCAAGGAAGCGCGTTTGATTGAGTTGACAAACACATTTGGTACTTTAGCTCGGGGAGGAAACTACATTCCTACGGAGCCCTTTTTGAGTATTAAGGATTCAAACGGAAGAGAGCTTTACAACAGAGTTTTTTCTGCAGAGGCGGTGGTGGATCCGGGGGTAGCTTTTTTAATCTCAAGCATTTTGTCGGATAACAGTGCGCGGGCTTCCGCGTTTGGTTTTAATAGTCCTTTAAATATACCGGGAAAAGTAGTTGCGGTTAAGACAGGTACAACAGATAATAAACGAGATAACTGGACGGTGGGCTACACACCCTCGTTTGTAGTTGGGGTTTGGGTTGGCAATAATGATAACACTGCCATGAATCAGTTTTTGGCGTCGGGTTTGACAGGTGCGGCCCCCATTTGGAACAACATCATGTCGCATCTTTTAGCGGATATTCCTCGCGAAGAATTCGTTGTGCCGGATAACATTTTTCTAAAAGTTGACTCGGAGTGTGAAAGAAGGGAGTATTTTTTGAAGGGGTCTAATGTTCCGGCTTCCCTGTGTCCGCCGAAGAAGGAAAAGGATAAAGATAAGGAGAAGGAGAAGTAAAAAAGGCACTATTTTCAAAGGGATATTCTTTCCAAACCCGAAGAAATACCGTATAATCAAAACTCAATGTCATACGCAGATCCCAACAAAATCATCATAAAAGGAGCGCGTCAACACAACCTAAAGAATGTTGACCTAGAGATTCCTAAAAACACTTTAACTGTATTTACCGGCGTTTCCGGTTCGGGTAAATCGTCATTGGCGATGGATACGCTTTACGCCGAGGGACAAAGGCGTTACGTGGAAAGCCTTTCTTCTTATGCCCGGCAATTTCTTGGAGTAATGAACAAACCCGATGTTGACAGTATAGAAGGGCTTTCTCCGGCGATAGCCATTGATCAAAAGACAACTTCTCAAAATCCGCGATCTACTGTGGGTACGGTCACTGAAATTTACGATTTTTTAAGACTTTTGTTTGCCAGAATTGGCCACCCGCATTGTCCGGAATGTGGTTCGGAAGTAAAGCATCAAAGTGTTGATCAGGTTATAGATTCCATATTTGAAACTTTGTTTGCGCAACCGGAATTTTCCACCCCCCGTGGTGTGCGATTTTTCCTTTTGGCACCCGTCGTTAAAGAACGAAAAGGTGAATACTCAGCTCTTTTTGCCAATTTTAAAAAGCAGGGAATTTTGCGCGCTCGCATAGACGGAAAAATCATGGGAGCCAGCGCTGACATTAATCTGATCAAGACTAACAAGCACACAATAGAGGCTTTAGTGTCGCGCCAAATTTTGACAAAGAAAAAGTACGAAGAAGAGCTCAATCAAATCAGAAATATTTTGTTTTCTGCGGTAGAAAATGCGTTACAACTGGGGGACGGAATCGTCATTCTTTCTGTTATTAAGGACAATTCGTTTGATTTCCCGGAACAACCGGAGATTCTTGAGGATTATGTTTACTCCGAAAAGTTTGCTTGCCCCAAATGCAACATATCCCTACCGGAAATAGAGCCTCGTGA
Organism: uncultured Candidatus Saccharibacteria bacterium; assembly: GCA_964573325.1. Lineage (GTDB taxonomy): Bacteria > Patescibacteriota > WWE3 > UBA101185 > UBA10185 > JAGPFW01. The sequence goes on from CAZNJL010000004.1 coordinate 10,011, forward strand.
TTTTTCTTTTAACGCGCCACAAGGAGCTTGCGAAGAGTGCGATGGGCTTGGGAGCATGTTGATTATTGATCCTGAGTTGCTTATAAACCCAAGGCTTTCTGTGAGTGAGGGCGGGATACTTCCGTGGTCAAAGGTTACAAATGGTTCTACGTGGACTTACGAAATTATTAAAAAAGTCGCGTCGGTTCACAAGATTTCTTTAGATCAAAAAATAGGAGAGCTGACAAAACCGGAATTAGACAAATTACTTTATGGAACAGGTGACCAAAAATACGAAGTTTCGTACCAAAAAAACGGAGGGCATCAAGTGTACACAACTAAATTTGAGGGAATTATTCCCAATTTAACGCGTCGTCATAGAGAGACGCAATCTGACTATATTCGCCGCCAGATCCAAAACTATATGGTGCGGGAACTTTGTCCTAAGTGTAATGGAGCTCGTTTAAAAGACGCTTATCTAAATGTAACTATAGATAGCAAAAGTATTTACGAAGTTACGGAAATGCCTTTGGAAAAAGCCAAAAAATGGTTGGATGCTTTGCCGTCAAAAATTAGCGAGCGGGAGCAGTTAGTGGCAGAGGCTATTTTGCGGGAGGCCCACTACCGCCTGAATTTCCTTTTGGATGTGGGGTTAGGGTACATAAATTTAGCACGAACATCAGCGTATCTTTCAGGAGGGGAGGCGCAAAGGATTAGGCTAGCCTCTCAAATCGGTTCCGGATTATCGGGAGTTTTATATGTTTTGGACGAACCTTCCGTTGGATTGCATCAACGAGATCAAAGTCGGTTGATTAGCACATTAAAGCACTTACGTGACTTGGGGAACACGGTAATTGTTGTGGAACATGACAGAGATACTATGTTGCAAAGTGATTATATAGCAGATTTTGGACCGGGTGCGGGTGATAAAGGTGGGGAAGTGGTGGCTTTTGGGACCCCCGAGGAGATTAAGAAAAATCCAAAGTCTTTAACGGGCAAATATTTATCAGGTCGCAAAAAGGTCGGAGACGGCATTTCTTTACATAACGGCGACGAAAAAATCACGAATAAGGTAAAAGAGGACTTTAGCGGCAAAAAGATGGGTGCTGAAAAAATGGATGGCAAAAAACAGTCTTTACTATTAAAAAAAGCAACCGGAAGAAATCTTAAAAATATAGATTTTGAGATACCATTAGGCAAATTCGTTTGTGTTACGGGCGTATCCGGATCCGGTAAATCATCTTTAGTCATGGATACTTTACTAAAAGCAGTTCGTGAGCATTTTGGCCTAAAAATGGAAGAACGGCCCCTCCCGTACGAATTTTTAACCGGTGCCTCAAATTTAGATAGGGTTATTTCTATAGATCAAGCCCCTATTGGAAGGACTCCAAGATCTAATCCCGCTACTTACACCAAAGTTTTTGATTCCATTCGCGAACTGTTTGCAGAAACACAACAGGCTAAAATCCGCGGCTATAAGCCGGGAAGATTCAGTTTTAATGTTAAGGGTGGCCGTTGTGAGGTTTGCGCGGGTCAAGGAGAGGTTCAAATTGAAATGCAGTTTATGCCTGATGTTTATGTAAAGTGCGAAGTTTGTGAGGGAAAGAGATACAACACTGAAGCACTAGAAATTCGGTACAAAGATAAAACCATCAGCGATGTATTGGATATGTCGGTTGACGAGGCTCTAGAATTTTTTGATAGTTTTCCAAAGATTAAGAGAATATTAAAAACTTTACAAGATGTTGGGTTGGGATATATTCGTTTGGGACAACCGGCGCCAACTTTATCCGGAGGGGAAGCTCAACGGGTAAAGTTAGCTTTGGAGTTGTCTAAACAATCCCGCGGAAGTACCTTATATATTTTGGATGAGCCGACAACCGGTTTGCATTTTGCTGATCTGGAAAAATTAATAAACATTATTAAAAGGCTGGTCCGTAAAGGAAATACGGTTTTGGTTATAGAACATAACTTAGATGTTGTCGCTGGCGCTGATTGGGTAGTTGATCTAGGTCCTGAAGGAGGCGCGGAGGGGGGTAAAGTGGTGTTTGAAGGAACTGTCACGGATCTTAAAAAGTCAAAAAGCTCATACACAGGCCGCGCTCTGTCAGGAGATTTTGACTTTGAAAAGCCCTAATTTAATGCCTTAACTTTTTCAGTTCCATTAAAATTTTTGTAAACAAACGAATCAACATCTTTGTCCAGGTAAATAGTTCTTTTACCAAAGGGAGAAAGTGTCTTCCCCCGTCCCGCTATATTGTACATAAAGGAACCACCCGAACTTTTTATTTGGAAGGGGCGTTTTCCTTGTATAAGTTTGATTAAATTCCACGGAAATTTCGTCTTTACTTCAATCAGTGGTTCAAAACTTCTGTTTCCTTCCGCGAAATCTACATTAATCTGCTTATCGTCCAAATCCAGTCGGTAGGATCCTGCGGGGTAAGGTGTTTCCGAATCAAGACCTTTAACAACAAAAGCCAAATGATTTGTGTCCAGTTTGGTGAAATAATCTACTCCTGAAGTCGTTCCCCAAGTTGGGTCTACAGGCACCCATCCAAAATTTGGGTCGTAAAACTCTGCCCAAGAATGTAGCAAATCTCCGCCGTTCAGATCTACTGAAACCGGTGTCAAAACTTCCCCCACAGCTAAGGCATATCCGTTAAGCTCACGCGCAGGTATACCCATTGCTCGTGTCAAAGCAATAAAAAGGTCCGTAAACTCCATGCAGGCCCATGATTTTTGTGTTGTTAAAGCCTTTAGAGCCCCCTGCCGGTCTATATATTTCGCGTTTACTATGTCGTAATCGTATTCCAATGTTTCAGTAATAAATTTATAAACTTCAAAAGCGTTTTGAGAAATTGTTTTCTGTGGGTCAAAAAGCTCCATGGCCTTGTCTTTAATTTGTGGTTGTCCTGTCTCCCAGTACTTTTGTTCTGTTGTATACAAATCTCTTAATTTGTTGGGTATTTCGTGCATTCTACCTCCCAGATCAGGATTTATCTGTTTACCATAGGTTTTTGCGGAACCCCGCAATTTTATTTCTAAATCCCGGTTAGGGTAAAGAAAATAGCGTGCTAAAACATTTCCGTCGGCGTCCCTTGTAATACTTTTCGGAGCGGGCTCTATAGAGTCGTAAAACATCTCCTGTTGGTTTTTTATATCGGGAGGCAGTGCGATGATTTGATAAGCCGGTAGAAATCTGTCATTTCTTAGGTGATATTTTAGTTCAAAATTTAAAACCTGATTTTCGCCGAAGGCTCCATTAACGCTTTCGTTACCAAGTCTCTCTTTTGTGTAAAAATAAACTTTTGCGTTCTCCTTTTCTTCTGTTTGGCTAGGCGTAGGAGATAGGAAAATCTTCGGGCCTAGTTTAGTGGGGATTATTAGTTCAATATCGTAATTTGGGACATCTTCAAGATTTGCCGTTTTGGGCAAATTGACATTCCAAATTGTACCTACCTTATTCGCAAGATCATTTGTTTTGTACGAAAGATTAATAGTGTTTGATCTATCCTTCCCAATGACCTTTTCCTTTAATTGAATCGTAATGGTAGTTTTGTCACTTTCTGAGTTCCGCTTAACATCAATTTCTAAATCTCCGGCGGTGTCCTTTGCAGAGACATCAAAAATATCCATTTGCCTAACCGCAACAGCATAAGTAGTGGCTAGAACATCGTCAGTTTTGTTCACAATAGTGATCTCCTGATCTACCTGTGTTGTTCCTGAATCGTCAATGTCGTATACGGTTTTATATGAAGTTTCAAACTGGGATTGTGCTTGGACAGGTGAGGCGAGCGTTAAAATTAAAGCCAGTAGTATCACAATAATCCAATTATGTTTCCTCCATTTGATCATACGCTTCGCAATTATATCCCATTTGGTAAAATTAGCGTATTTATGAACAATTTTGATGATGTTATAAAAGGTCTTTCTAAAAGTCCCGGAATATATAAGTTTCTGTCTAGTGCCGGAGAAGTGCTTTATGTAGGTAAGGCAAAAAACTTACGTACAAGGGTTGGATCTTATTTTAAAACTAAACTGGACGCAAGATCCAAAACTTGCGCCTTGGTTCAGAATATTTCGGATATAGATTACATTGAAGTTTTTTCTGAAATTGAAGCCTTAATTTTGGAGGCACGACTTATTAAGGAATATTCCCCCCACTACAACATAGTTCTAAAAGACGACAAATCATTTTTATATATAGAAATAATTGATGAGTTTTTTAAAATTGACGGAGTAAAAGTAAATTTTCCCAGAGTAAAGGTTTCAAGAAAGCCGGATCTGGCTAAAAGCTCGCTACGATTTGGTCCGTTCCCAAGCTCTAAAGCGACAAAGTTTGTTTTAAGGTCCTTACGAAAGCACTTTCTTTTTAGGGATTGTAGTAAAAGCAAATATAATAGCCATACTTTATTGAAAAGACCTTGTCTTTATGGGGATATCGGGCTTTGTACGGCTCCTTGCGTTGGGGCTATTTCGTCGGAGAATTATTTTGTCAATATTTCGCATCTTTGTAAGTTTCTTTCCGGGCAGTCAGAAGAAATTCTTTTAGATTTACAATCCAAAATGGAGGTAACATCCAGAAACCAAGATTATGAGAATGCCGTCAAGTATCGCGATTTGATCCAGGATTTTAACTATGTTCGCGAAATGCGGATACCCGCGGAATTATACGAGCAGAATCCTGATTTGAAGGAGGATTTAGCGGAGAAGTCGTTGGAGTTACTGTTGGAAACGTTGCCCGTTCTGTCTGTGCCTCCAAAAAGGATTGAATGTTATGACATTTCTGAATTGAGTGGAACGGATTCCGTTGGGTCCATGGTTGTTGCTATAGATGGGAATTTGGTGTCTAGCTTATATAGACGGTTTAAAATTAGGTTGGTTGATGTGGATGACTGGGTTGAGAGGAGAGGGCGCGGACGAATTATTTCCACCAAAGATGATTCCGCAAAATTGGCAGAAGTACTGGAAAGGAGGTTTGCTCGCATGAAAAAGGAAATAGCAAATAATGGAGGTGTGATGGGCTGGGAAAAACCGGATCTAGTAGTTTTGGATGGAGGTCGTCCCCAGATTAGAGCAGGTCTGAAAGTTTTGAAGGCAATGGATGTTTTGGACGTGCCTCTTATAGGGCTCGCAAAAAAAGAAGAAACAATTGTTTATTATTATCAGGGAAAGTTTAGCGAGCGAAAGTTGAAAAAGTCTAACGAAGGTTTGCAGTTGTTGATAAGATTGCGTGATGAGGCGCATAGGTTTGCACAGGATTATCATCATAGGTTGCGGGTTAAGGAACTGCTGGCTTCATAAAAATTCATCCTTGTTTATGTTGGTTGTCTTACAAATGTTATAATCGTTTTACGAAAACCTTTATTCGCGCCTACACATTTTCCTTCATATCCGCCTACATAACCCAACAACTCGTTGGAGGCTTCGCCCACCCGGCCATATTTGGAAGTCCGTTTGTTCTGTTTGTCCTCGCTCTTGCCGCAGTTGAAATTTTCATCATTCCGATATTTAAACTACTCTCACTTCCGGTCAACGGTCCCGGCGGGATAATTCTTCGGGCTTTGTTAGTTGGTTTGACTATGTATGTTTGCGCAACCGTCATAGAAGGTTTCACCATTGTTTCTGCAACTCTTCCCGCAGTAACAGCATTTGGTGTGTATTTACCATCTAAATACTTAGGTCCATGGGAGTCACTTGGCGCTTCCGCCCTTTCCTATAGTATAATAAGAGGAGTGTTTGATTGGTTGACTTCCAAAAAGTAGCCGATGATACTTAACAAGTGCAGTTTTAATGAGATATGTACTTTTAGCAAAGTGCAAATTTTAACAGGATATAAACAAAAATGGCGCAAATAATAAAAATAATACAAATCGTACTAGCCGTACTTTTAACTTTTCTTGTAATGATTCAGTCTAGCAAGGGAGGCCTAAGTAGTATGGTGAGTACGGGAGCCGCATATCATTCCAAGAGGGGATTGGAAAAAGTTATATTTTTCTCCACCATTATTTTTGGGATACTTTTTTCAGTAAACTCCCTTTTGCTTTTTTACATTATAAACTAAGTTTATTTATGAAATCTATCACTATAGAAGGCAATGTTCCTCTAAACGGCGCAGTAACTCCTTCAGGATCAGTGATTTCCGCTTCTAAATTAATCTTTGCGTCACTATTTACATCCGAAGATGTTGTGCTTACAAATGTCCCCCGTGTTGACTATATAGAAAACGATTTAGCCTTGATCGAAAGTGTTGGCGGAATTTACAAATGGACCGACGATAATAAAGTTTTAATTAATAATTCGGGTGTAAATACGCACAGAGTTCCTTTTGAATTAGGGTCTAAGTATAGAACAACACTTTTAATGGTTGCTCCGTTGGTTTTTCGTTTTGGAAAGGCGATTATCCCCCAACCTACCCGAACCGAAACAGCTCCCCAAGGTATTTCCCGCCCTATAAACAGATACATAGAAATATGGGAAAGCCTGGGGTTTCGAGTGCAACAGGACAAAGAGTGGTTAAGCATATCAGCTGATACACCAATGGCTACTACAGTTAGCTTTAAAAATAGTACTCACATGGGAACTGAAAATGCTATTTTATCAGCCCTTTTTATTTCCGGAAAAACCGTTATTAACAATGCAGCTGAAGAAGCAGAGTCCGAAGATCTCATCTCTTTTGTAAATAGCATGGGCGCAAAAGTTACGCGTATTGAGCCTAGAAGAATAGAAGTTGAGGGAACCAGTATTTTCAAAGGCAGCTCTTTTACTGTGCAAAATGACAAAAACGAGGTCGTAAATCTTGCAATTGCGGGGTTAATTACAGAGGGTACTGTTACGGTTAGGTCTGTGAATAAGGTCGCGATCGCTCCGTTTCTAAATGTGCTAAATAAATTAGGTGCTAATTACGAATTTCAGGGTGAGGATTTAACGGTTTGGCACAGGGGAGATGCACTGGCTCCTGCGAATGTTTCGTCGGCACCAGCCCCGGGTTTTTTAACAGATTGGATGGCCCCGCTATGTGTGCTTTTAACTCAAGCTCAAGGCGAAAGCCTTTTAAACGAAGGAGTTTATGTTAATCCCTGGGGATTTTCGCGGGATTTAAACAGAATGGGAGCGGATATTACGCCGTGTGCTCCATCAGAGGTGGGTCTGGAAGCTATTATTCGTGACGATAGCTATGTTTTGGAATCTCGTGGCGAGCCGTTGAACGCAGTTAAAGTTGCCGGACCTACTCCGTTACGGGGCGCAATCGTAGATGTATTAGATATGAAATCGGGAATGGCGCTTATTATTGCTGCACTGGGCGCGAGCGGAGTCAGCGAAATCAGGGGGTACGATATCGTAGAACGATTTAATGAAGGATTTGTTAAGAAGCTAATTTCACTAGGAGCCGGAATCTCCGACTAGTGCTATACTCAATATATGTTAGCTGATCTTGTCCATTTGTTTCTCGCTATGCTTATTTCTGCTTTGCTCTATCCCCTTTGGATAAGGTTTGTGTATAAGTTTCAAATGGGGGAGGAAATCCGTGAAGAAGGCCCCACGACGCATCTTAAGAAGCGCGGTACGCCTACCATGGGAGGTTTGGTTTTTATCTTTACTGCCGCCCTATTGTCGTTTCTTTTTAACCGATCAAGAACACAAACTCTTTTCCCTCTTTTTGTGGCGTGTTTGGCTGGTTTGTTTGGGTTGATTGAAGATTTTACTAAAGTTTTTGGGAATGCATTTTGCGCACCTCCATCCGTTAAATTTCGTCGTCGTTTTTCTCTAAAATTTCCCGCTTTATTTTCGGGATTTCGCAAAGCTGTTATTTTTGCAATTGCTCCGTTTGCAGAATTTTGGAATATTGTGGGTAGCCGCACAGAAAAAGGTTTACAGTCATACCAGAAATTTTTGTTCCAATTTTCAATCGCCGGTTTTGCCGCTTATTGGGCTTATTTTAAATTAGGTTGGGATTATTTATGGCTTCCTTTTATGGGCAATGTTTCTCTTGGAATTTTTTACCCGATTTTCATAATTATTCTTTTTATCGTTGTCCTTAACTGTGTGGCTTTTACCGACGGTTTGGATGGTCTTGCGGGAGGTTTAGCATTTGCTGCTTTTTGCGGTTATTGGGTAATTGCGCATTCGTTGGGATATCTTTCGTTAGGGCGTTTTAGTGCCACTTTTGTGGGAGCGTTGCTACCTTTTTTGTACTTTAATATTTATCCGGCGCGCGTTTTTATGGGTAATGTGGGATCGCATGTTTTGGGTGCTATGTTAGCAATGCTCGCAATCGTGATGCATCGTGAGATCGTTTTATTTCCGTTGTTGGCAGTTTTTCTCCTTGATGGTTTGTCTAGCCCTCTCCAGCAGTGGTCCGTTAAACTTACTAAGAAAAGGATTTTTCGAATGGCGCCGGTTCATCATCACTTTGAGTTGTTGGGATGGCCTGAAACAAAGGTAACGATGCGTTTTTGGTTAGCAGGTATTTTTTCTACGTTAGTTGGTATTTTTGTTGCGCTTTTGTAACACATTTAAAAATATGTCTTCCCGTTATGCAAAATCCTCCAAGAAGACAGCGCCTTTAATTATTACTATAACGATTACTTTAGGTTTGGGGTTGTTGTTGGTTTATGATGCAACCGTATTTTACTCACAAGATCTCTATGGAAACCCATATAGATTTGTCTTGCTACAACTTGTGTGGGTTGTCGTTGGGAGTGTGGGTTTTATTCTTTTTTATTCTATTCACTATAAAAAGTGGTATAAATTTAGTCCTTATATTTTCGGGGGCGCGATCGCAACTTTATCTTTGTTGGCGCTTTTTGGTTTTTTAACTTTTCAGACGCACTTTTTGCAATGTTCGGGAACAAGGCCGTTTGTACCTTGTATTAATGGAGCATACAGATGGCTTCATATTAATTCATCACCGTTGCCACAGATTCCGCTAATGGGAACCTTAGGTATTCAACCTGCGGAATTAGTTAAACTGGCCGCGATTTTATATTTATCTGCATTGCTAAGTCGCGTTTTGGCAGAAAAGCAAGATCCGTACAAGGTTTTTTGGCGTTTTCTTATTCCTTCCGGTTTAGTTTTTGGACTGGTTTTACTACAGCCTAATATGTCAACTGCTTCATTAATCTTCTTAATTTGCCTGTCTATTTATTTTGGTTCAGGGGCCTCCTTAAAACCTTTTATTGGGATTGCGCCGCTTTTTGTAATTCTATTCTTATTAGCAATGGCGGTTTCTCCTTATAGAAGGCAGCGGTTTTTAACTCTGATAAATCACGATCAAACCCAGGAGCAGAGTTTGTCCAGCGGATATCATAGTAGTCAGATTATGGTTTCGTTAGGGTCAGGTGGTTTTTTTGGTTTAGGAATCGGTCAGTCTAGGCAAAAATACCAATATTTACCGGAAATCGCTTCGGATTCAATCTTTGCTGTTTTAGGGGAAGAGCTTGGTCTAATAGGAACCTCAACTCTGCTACTTCTATTTCTTTTTCTTGTATACCAAGGTTATTCTGTTGCTTCGGGTGCGCCGGACATGTTTTCCAGACTTTTGGCTGTAGGAGTGACCTCTTGGATGGGTCTTCAATTTTTTATAAATGTGGCGGCCATGGCGCAACTAATTCCGTTGACAGGCATCCCAATCCCCCTAGTGTCATATGGAGGGTCGTCAATGGTGTTTACTCTATGCGGGTTAGGTTTGTTGGCTAATGTTAGTAAGTATTCGTCTTAGTGAGCGTCGTTTCACTATCTGCGATAGAATAGAAATATGAAAATAGCAATTACAGGTGGTCATCACTCAAGCGCACTACCTGTACTTGAACTTTTACAGACTGAACACCCGGAAATATCCGTCATTTGGTTTGGCCATAAACATACTTTAAAAGGAGATAAAAACGAGACTTTAGAATATCAACAGATCACCAATTTGAATATCCCCTTTGTTGACCTTCCTGCAGGTAAGTTTTATAAAACTTATAACCTTGTGCGACTTTTGAAAATACCCTTTGGTTTTTTTGTCGCCCTATTTCATTTACTCAGACTTAAACCCGACATCATCCTTTCTTTCGGCGGTTATTTAGCTGTTCCTGTTGTTTTGACCGGGTGGTTACTCCGAATTCCTGTTGCTACCCATGAGCAGACTTTGGTTACGGGTTACGCAAACAAGCTCATTTCGCACTTTGCCGATAAGATTTTTATCTCACATGAAGAGTCGGCTAAGTTTTTTTCACCGATAAAGACAGTTTTGACCGGAATTCCTTTGAGAAAAGCTTTGTTTCAGCCCAAATCCAACTCATTTATCTTTAATAATGAAATGCCTGTTTTATACATAACCGCAGGAAAAACCGGCTCGCATAAAATTAACGAGACTGTTCTAAACTCACTTCCGGAGATTCTCCGTTTTTACAATGTTATGCATCAATGTGGTGATTATTCCGAATATAACGACTTTGAAAATCTTTCGAAAAAAGCTGCTGTTCTTAGAGGAGTGCCAAATTTAGGAAGTTATTATTTGAGAAAATTTGTCTTGGATGATGAAATAGGGGAAGTTTTTCAGAAAGCTCAGATTTTTCTAACTAGAGCAGGTGCGCACATAACCTATGAGATAAAAGTTTTTGGCAAATTGGCCATTATGGTGCCGATTCCGTGGGTTTCGCATAATGAGCAGTATTTAAACTCGCAGACGCTAGTAAGCTGTGGTTTAGCAGAAATTTTGGAAGAAAAAGATTTGTCGCCCGAAAATTTAGTTTGCCAATTGGTTGGGATGAAAAAGAAAATTTCTGATCATAAGTATCTTTCTCCGGAATATACTGACGGTTCTGCAAGAAAGATACTCTCAGAGCTTTTTAGTCTCTATGAATCAAAGACGCTCCAAAAAAATTAATAAGAGAGCTGTAGCCCGTAATAAGAGTAAACGCCAGATACTGTTTTTTGCTCGTAAGTACTGGAGAATTTTAATACTTTTTAGTTTGACATCTGTCTTCGGAGGGGGAGTTTACTATATTGGCTTTACCTCAGGCACATTTACTATCAACGAGATAGAAGTTCAGGGGGCGTACGATTTTGTTAGCGCAACTGATTTGTACAACTTATTACGCACTAATCAGACAGGAAAAAATATACTATTGGTAAACTCAACCACTCTGGAAGGTGAGTTGGAAAATGTATTTTTGGGCGCAAAGAAAATCTCGGTACATAAAGTATTTCCCGACAAGATAAAAGTTATCATAACTGAGAGGATTCCATTGGCTACGCTTTCTAACGATTACTCCGATGGCGAATTCATGGTAGATAGAGAAGGCTATATACTTGGGATTGTTAGCCCCGAATACGAGGATTTACCGAAAATTCGTTATGATGGTGATCTAAAAATAGCCTCTTTTGTTAATCGGGACTTGATTCCTGTATATTATGAGTTAATTGAAGCCTTTTCCGCAGCTAATATCAATGCCTCCAGTGTTAGTTATCACGACAAATATATCACTTTTTTCATTCCGCCGGGAACAAAAGTTTCCGTAGGTAACGAGAAAAACAAAAAGGAAGCTTTATCTGTACTTTCGCGTTTGATACACAATATCTCCTTAAGCGGGAAATCCCCTAGTTTTATAGATTTAAGATATGATAAAGTAGTAGTATCATACAAGGACTAATAATATGCCCAAAGAGAAAATTATCACAGGAATAGATGTAGGCTCCGAAAAAATTAGCACAGCAATAGCAACAGTGCACGAACATAAGGTTTCCATTATCGGTGTTTCTGGAGCCGTTCCTTCCAAAGGTATAAAACGGGGTTGTGTGGTTGATATTGATGGCGCGGTAGAGGCCATTTCCGCCAGTTTGGAACGTGCGGAAAGAATGGCAGGAGTTTCGGTATCCAGTGCCTTTGTAACAGTAAACGGAAGTCATATACAGACGCAAAATTCCCATGGAGTTGTGGCGGTTAATCCGCAGATTGGAGAGATTGATCATGAAGATGTAGTTCGAGTGACGGAGGCGGCTCAGGCCGTGTCCCTTCCTTCTACTAGGCAAATTATCCACGTTATTCCCCGGGATTTTATAGTTGATTCCCAAGAAGGTATTAAAGATCCTGTAGGTATGGCCGGCATTCGTTTGGAGGTGGAAACTAATATTATGCACGGTTCCGCTACGGCGATGAAGAACTTGATTAAGTGCATTGATCAGGTAGGAGTTGAGGTTCAGGAGCTGGTTTACACAGGTCTTGCTTCTTCTGAAGCCGTTTTGACTGATACCGAAAAAGAGTTAGGTACAGTTTTGGTTGATATAGGAGGTGGCACAACTTCGTTAATCGCGTTTTTTGAAGGAAGTCCCGTTTTTGCTTCTGTCTTGGGGATAGGAGCTAAACATATTACCAGTGATTTGGCGATTGGTTTGCGTACTCGCCTGGACGACGCGGAGAAAATTAAGTTAAAACTAAGCTCCGTCGGGCTTGTAGAAAAAGGACGCACAATTAAAGAGGATATGTTTAACCTTTCGGAGTTTGGCTTA
>CAZNJL010000005.1:0-21504 GCA_964573325.1 uncultured Candidatus Saccharibacteria bacterium
TTCTTTATCCCAATTCTATTAAAACCAAGACCGTACATGAGGGCACACTTGTTAAATACAGGAGTATAAGCTGTATTCAAGAATTTGGGATACTCGTTAAAGATGGTTCTGGCCATAAAGCCCACAATTTTTGTTGTTGTATCCACTAAAGGAAAGATCACTCTTCCACGAAATTTGTCATAGTAACCTTTTCCTTCACCTCTATTTTTTATCAGATCCGCGCGTAATAAATCGTGGTCGTTAAAACCCTGCTTTTTTAAAAATTCATACGACAATTCCCAAGACTTTGGAGCATAACCAAGACCAAAAGTTGCGATAACTTCTTTTGTTAGGCCGCGGTCTTTTAGAAGATAGTTCAATCCCCGCTCACCTGATTTGTGCTTTAACAATAAATAAGAGTAAAACTTGGTAACTGTCTCGTTTATTTTATAAATAATCTGCTTACCCTTGCGGTCATGATCAAAATAAGATTCTTCTAACTCAACTCCGGCTTTTTCGGCTAATTTCTTAAGAGCCTCGTGAAAACTTATGCCGTCCATTTCTTGAACAAAACTAAAAATATCTCCGGAGGCGCCACAACCAAAGCACTTGTATATACCTAAGTCAGGAGAGACCATAAACGAAGGAGTGTTTTCCGAATGAAACGGGCAAATTCCTTTATAGTTCTTACCAGACTTTTTAATATCCAGATAAGATCCGACTACTTCACCTATGGAAAGTCTTTGTTTTATTTGTTGTACAGAGTCCATTTTAATCCCTACTTTGTCTGGGCATTATTATGTGAACAAAATCATCTTTGTCCAAGGGGCACAAAACGCAGGGCGACAGGCTATTTTGAGTACGTATCTTGATTTTCTCGGACGGAATATTGCTTAAGAAGTCCAAAATGTATTTGGAGTTAAGCACTATATCTAGTCCGCTTCCTTCTACCAAAGCCGAGAAAGAAGAGGAGTGTTCACCGGACTCGGGGGAAGAGGAGGCCACACGAATAAAGCCTTCGGGATCAAAGGTAATTGTTATGGAACCGTCTACCTGCTGAGAAAAAACATCCGCCAGTCTAACAGCCTCTAAAATATCGGAAAAAAGTATTTCTGCCTCTAATGTATGTTCCGTGGGAATTATCCTTTTATAATCCGGAAACTGACCTTCTAAAATACGTGTAGCTATAACAATATCTTTATTTTGAAACAAAACCAAGTTTGATCTGGAATCCATGCAAATCTTTGTGGGCTCCTCCAGAGAAACAAGCCGTGCTACTTCTAATAAAGTTTTAGCGGGAACAACAACCGAAAAAGTGGCCCCAAAATCTGTTTCCAGCCCCAAAACTCTTTCGGACAACCTAAACCCGTCGGAAGCAACTACGCTAAAAACACCGTCAACAAACGATAATAGTACACCAGAAAACACGGGGCGACTTTCATCTGTAGCCGCGGCAAAAACTACCGATTTAACCGCATCTGAAAAAACAGCGGAGTCTATTTCTAGAACTTCCTGGCCATCTTCCATGTGAGGAATTTCCGGATAATCGTCTGCGGGGGTAGTGTTTAATTTTGCCTTATTGTGGCCAGCCTCTATTACCAAAAGGTTCTTTTCCATAGAAAGCGTGATGATTCCTTCGGGCAGGTTAGATATAAAATCCCTAAAAAGCTTGGCCGGAACAGTAGTACGACCATCCTCCTCTACCGAAACTCCTACAAAAACCGTAATAGAAGTATCTAAATTGGTGGCAGAGAGGCACAAACGACCTCCTTCAGCCGCTATGTGAATGTTGGATAATATAGGAAGATTGGCTTTATTAGGAACAGCTTTATAAACTTGACTTAAACCTTTTTCTAAATTTTCTTGTCGGCAGGTAAATTTCATTTATTCTTCTTTTTTGTCCGTGGACTCGTCCACGGATTTGCCCACGGGCCTTAAAACGATATGACGGCGGTAACCCTCACCCTCGCTCTCAGAAACTATGTCGGCGTAATCTTTAATGTATGTGTGAACTATAAACCTTTCCGATGAGTCCATGTAAGGCAAATGCACTTCGTGGCCAAAAAATCTAACTCTATCAATATAATTTCTCGCGATCTCCTCTATTTTTTCTTTTCGGCGGTCCAAATAGCCATCTATGTCAACAATTACCCTGGACCATTCGTCAGCTTCAAGACCTTTATTCAAAACCAAGCCCAAATAATACTTTAAAGCTTTTAAGCAATTTCCGCGGTAACCTATTAAAAAACTTAAATCATCTCCCCATACTTTAACAAATAAAGTGCCGTCATCTGACTCATCATCAATTGTAAAATTAGGGTCTATTCCCAAGTGAGCAAAAATTTCTTCTAAAGCGTGCCTTAAGCTTTCAATTTTTTTGGTTTCCATAAATTAACTTTCTTTAAGAAAGGCTCCAACCCTCCCCATCCATGTACAATAAAATTCTGCAGTACAGAGAAGACTGCGGCAGTTAAGATATACAAAACCACGCCGGAGGGCAAAGTAATACCTACTATAACATTCATAATGGGCATTGTGTAAAGCATTTGCTTTTGCATATTATACGCCATATCGTCAGATTTTTCGGGAGTCTTTTTAGCGGCTTTTTCACCCATTTTTTGGAAAGGCATCGTCATTTTAGACGCTACAAATTGCACAGCACCTGACAGAAGGGCTAAGACATAATAGGGATCGGACTTTGAAAGATCCATGTATAAAAACCCGGTATCAATCCTAAGACCATCCTTTAGCCGCAAAAAGTCAAAGTAAAGCATATTATTAATTTCCGCGATACTTTCCGCATTTGTAAACTTGCGAATTACTCCAAAAAGGGCAAATAAAATTAAAATTGTAATAATTTGGGTTAAGCAGCCCGAAGCGGGATTTATCCCATGCTGTTTAAACAATTCCATTTGTTTTTCAGCTTGTTTTTGCTTGTCGTACTTAAACTTTTCCCGTATTTTATCCAACTCAGGCTTTAGATCATTTTGCTTTTTCATGTTACGGGTAGAAGGGATCATTACCGGAAGCAGGGCCGCCCGAATTAAAAGCGTAAGCAAAATAATAGCCAGCCCCAAAGAGCCGGTCCAAGAATACAGAAGCATCATAATATTAAGCAGGGGATTAACAAAAATTGTAGACCAAATGGCTCCTAGCATAAACTTATTTTACAGGATCGTAACCTCCGTGGGAAAAAGGATTGCAGCGCAATACCCTCCCAAAACCTTTTAATAAACCCTTAATTCCATATTTTTCTACTGCTTCGTAAGTATAATCGGAACAACTAGGAGTATATCTGCAAGTGTCAAGACCGAAATTCCTTGGAGAAAGGAACTTTTTGTAAAATTTTAATAAAGTCAGTATTAATTTCTTCATAGGTAACTTGTCCAACATGAAAACGAGGATGAATCGTGATCCAGTACCCGGGTTTCATTTTATCAAAATTTGTGCGAACAATTTCCCGAAAAACCCTTTTTGTCCTATTTCGTTTTACAGCAGATTTAGAAAATTTATTTGAAACTATAATACCAACTTTTGTTTCTTCCAAAAAATCGCGCCTTTGAAGATAATAGAGATGGAAATGACGGGCTGAAATATGAACTCCGTCTTTTCGTGCTTTCCAAAACTCATATCGAGTTCTGATCCTGTTTGGCTTTTTTAGCATTACTTAATGTTTCGGGCTTGCTTACCTTTAAAGAAACAGGCCAGTGTCTTGCGGCCTTTTGCGCGTCTTCTCTTTAGAATTTTGATTCCACTGTTAGTGGACATTCTCTTTAGGAAGCCGTGTTTTCTAAGTCTCTTTTTCTTCTTTGGTTGCCAGGTTCTTTTAGGCATAGCGTTGATATGATAGCTAATGGGGGTTGGAAAGTCAACAATTGCTGTTATAGGTGCTTTGTTTAAAAGATAAATACTATGGTGACAAGTAATGTGGAGCTGTAATAACGGACTATAGGGTCGACAAGGGTAAAACCCTTTGATAATGTAGGGGACGTGTTCAACTAATCAGAGGAGGCTTGAGATGACAGAAGAGGCGACGAATCGGGTTGGACTTTACAATGACATTGTCCAGACTTTCGAGGATGCGGGGTGCCCCCTCAAAGGGGGAGAGACCCAGGAGGTGAGCATCGTCCTCCAAAAGGGCGAGGACAGGGTGCAAACCCCGATTGCGGATGAGGAGAGCGCCGTGGGTGGAACTGTCCAACAAATGAAAGTCACGATTTCGTTGGTTGGGGAAGAACTCCCGCTGGAGAAGCTCCGAGAAGAGCAGCAGAAGGAGCGTAGGGTTAGGGTTGTTCGCGCCCTGATAAAGCTTATTGTGGAGCTCCTTTTCGACGAGGAGGAGTGTGGCGCTAGCCACTAGCAGGTCATCCCCACGGGGCCACATCTGTTGTTTGCCGTTATCGACAACCGATGTGGCCCCTTCTTTTTTACTCTCAAAAACCGAATTCTAAACAATCCAACCAACATCGCTTTGACACTGTGGATAACTTAGCTAAAGTTATACACAAGATAAAAACTTTACAACCACCGCCCAATCCTAAAAATCAAAAATGACTGAACAACAAGCGAAAAACGATGTAGATACACAATGGTCCAGACCGGACGCCAACTCCCTATGGAGAGCTGTCCTTGCCGAAATAAATATCGGTGTCAGCGAACTTGTCTACAAAATGTGGTTTCTCCCAACAAGAGTTCAAAACCTAACTGAAAATTCAATAGAGATCATCTGCAAATCAAAAATCGCAATAAAAAACCTGGAAAAGTATCAATCGTTAATTCAGGAGAGTGTAAACAAAGTTGGAAGAGGTAAGTATAAATTAATCCTTACAGTAGGCAAAGTAGACGCTACTCCGACAGATAAGGCGAACAAAAAGGCTCACTCTCAAGAAGCCTCTGACGCCATGGGACCCCTATTTGAAACAACAAACGCTCAATCGCGGGCAGAATCAGGATTTGTGCCACACTACACCTTTGATAATTTTGTTATGGGATCTAATAACCGCTTAGCATACTCTGTGGCTTGGGCCGTAGCGACTAATCCGGGAAAACAGTACAACCCTATGTTTTTATATTCAGGGGTGGGGCTAGGCAAGACTCACCTGATGCAGGCTATTGGAAACAAATTATTAAAAGAAAAGCCCAATTTAAAAGTTGTTTATACAACTAGTGAGCAATTTACTAACGAACTTGTGGAATCAATTCAAACAGGCGCCAGAAACAAAAAGTATGCCTTAAACCAATTTAGAAAGAAATTCCGCGAGGCAGATGTTCTTATGATTGATGATATCCAATTTATTGTGGGCCGTGACTCTACACAGGAAGAATTTTTTCATACATTTAATGCTTTGCACATGGCGGGAAAACAAATCATACTTACCTCTGACCGGCCTCCCAAAGATTTTGTAAACCTGGAGGAACGCATCACTTCGCGCTTCGGAAGCGGTATCACAGTAGATATTCAAAAACCGGACATAGAGACCAGAATAGCTATTTTGCGCAACAAAAGAGACCGCGACAAGGATGTTTTATCCAATGAAGTAATAGATTTTATCGCCTCAAAAGTGGATACAAATATTCGCGAACTTGAAGGGGCGTATCTGCAAGTTGTAACCTCCAACCGCACCGAGAATACGGAAGTAAGTCTGAATAGCGCTGCCAAAGCTTTGGGGCAAATTGTTCCGGAAAGAAAAGAACTGGTAAATCCAAACACTATATTAAACGCGGTTTGTAAATATTATTCAATAAATAAATCTGATATAAAAGGGCCCAGCCGAACCAGAAATTATGTTATTCCAAGGCAGATCGCCATGTACCTGCTAAAAGAGATGACTGGCACACCTTTGATTGCCATAGGGGAGTTGCTGGGAGGCAGAGATCATACGACAATTATGCACGGTGCCGAAAAAATAAAGGGTGAGATGAGTAAAGTTCCTAGAACAGAGCAGGATGTGCACAATATTAAGCAGCTTGTTTATGCTATGTAGATTTGGCGATTCTGAGAATGCAGAGAAGTTTGAAGTTTGCACATTTTTGTGAAAACTTGGGGATAAATCCGGATCTATTATAGGGCATGTGGACAAATAGGGGGTTTTATCCCCAGAAAAATCCACATATTTGGGGTAGTTTTCAACAAAAAGAAAAGGCCTTACTACAATTTCTCGGATCAATGTAAGGGCGTTTTTTACCGTTGTAAAGGGTCAAAAACTTATGCACACAGTGGGTCAATTAAAACGCGCGTTGCGGAAGAAGAAAAACAACATACCAACATATCCACAGTACTACTATTACTACTAATATTGCTTATTTTTAAATAAATTAATGAACTATAATGGGGATATGTTTTTTGTTGCCTCATGGATTATAAAAATCTCTTACTTTATGATAAATTTCCTGAGGCTAGGGAACGGCTACACATGGCCCGGTCACATTATTAATCCCATATTTCCCCGAATATGGAAATCACCTTCTTTAAAGTTTCGCAAAGGAGTTATCTTAATAAGTGGCACAAATGGAAAAACAACTACTTCTCTTTTGGTCGCGCATTTGCTTAAAGAAGCAGGTTTTTCTGTTACACACAACAAGTCCGGAGCAAATATGCTGAACGGGCTCTTAACAAGTATCTTTTTGAGGACAGACTTTTTGGGCAGGATTAAAGACGACTTCGCTGTTTTTGAGGTAGATGAGTTTAACTTACCTCAAGTCCTAAAATATATGCACCCTATTGCTGTAGTTTTGACCACTCTATCTAGAGATCAGTTGGATCGCTACGGTGAAACCGATTCCATTTTAGAAAGGTGGTGGGAAGCTTTGAGTTTTTCAGATGTCTCCACTTCTAGTGTCCGCGGCCCCGATAGTGTTAACAATTCTGAAAATGTGCGACTCCCCTTTTTAGTTCTAAATTCAGGAGCCGGCGAGTTCGCCAGTTTGGCCGCTGGGTATAAAGGACCTGTACTAAAGTACGACTCTAGCTCCTATTACTTGCGGCTCACTTCATTGGTGGGTGGTTTTAACATGCGGAATGTGAATGCTGCTGTGGTCGTAGCTAAGGAATTAGGAATAGATTCAATTCAGATTGAAAAGTCTCTCCCGACTTTCTCCCCTGCTTTTGGGAGAGGCGAAAAAATTAATTATGCCGACAAAGAATTTTATGTTTTCTTGGCCAAAAATCCGGCAAGTTTTAACAATAATTTATGCATGCTTAACTTCGGGGAGTTTGATTTTGACGCTTTGCTTTTTATCTTGAACGACAAAATCCCCGACGGAAGGGATGTTTCCTGGATTTACGATATTGATCCTGAAGCTTTAGCCAAGGTTTGTTCGGCAAAGAAAGTCTATATCTCGGGTACGCGGGGTTTAGATATGCAGGTTCGGTTAAATTACGCCGGTGCAAGTTCCGTTGTAGGGCTAGGTCTTCTTGATGCTAATCGGGTAAAAGAAATTCAGGAGGAGAAAGTAGTCGTGTTACCTAATTATTCTGCGATGCTGGAGTTTAGGAAGATTGTTACCGGAAAAAATATTTTATGAAAGAGCGGTTAACTTTTACAGAAGCATTGTCTAATAAGTCCGCTGTTATGGGTAGAAAGTTACGTATTGGCTGGTTTTATCCGGAATATCTGAATTTATATGGAGACAGTGGAAACATAGAAGTACTGGTTTGCCGAGCAAGAGAGCGTGGTGTCTCTGTTGAGGTAGAGAAAATTAATCTTGATAGTTCTGCAGATGCTAGTTTGATAACCTCACTCAATTTGGTTTTTATGGGGGGTGGCCCTGATTTAGGCCAGCAGAAAATTTACCAAGATTTTCTACTCAAAAAAGGCCCTTATCTAAAGGAATATTTGGAAAATGGCGGCGTTGGCTTGTTTATTTGTGGCTCCTATCAATTATTAGGGAAGTATTACAAGGGAGCTGACGGCTCCGTTATGGAAGGCCTGTCTTTCCTTGATTTTTACACAGAGCATTTTGGTAAGGGCAGTCCTCGCAGTGTTGGTAATTTGACGGTGGATTTGCACCATAGCCTTAAAGAAAGCTTTTATTTTAAGACGATCGTGGACAGTATTTTTGGCGATTCCAGCAGTAATACTCTCAGTGACACTAGCGTCGCTACAGGATTTTCCTACTTAGTCGGATTTGAGAACCACGGGGGTCGCACTTATTTAGGCAAGTCGTTGACTCCGTTGGGTTACACAAAAAAAGAATTTGGCAACAATGATTCGGATCACACCGAAGGAGTTTTGTACAAAAATACGATAGGAACTTATTTGCACGGTCCTGTTTTGGCGAAAAACCCTCATTTGGCGGATTATCTTATCGCCAAGGCCTTGCGTTTGGAAGATCCTGTTATACTGGGAGGGCTAAACGACTCCGTAATAATTTCTGCCCATCAACAAGCACTGCACTTAAAAAGATGAGGCCGAATGTCTAAATTAGAAAAGTTTTTGTTTTTTTCAATCATCTCTAGTATTCCGCTAAATTTGGGAAAGCATTTTATCTTGGAATCCAGTTTTGTTTACGGAAAGTTGATTGATTACCTTATTCCGACAATTTATGTTCAGGATATACTGATTTTAGCTTTATTTTTAGTTTGGTTGTTTCTATTTTTGCGGGCAGGTCTTTCTTTAGGAAAGGATTTTTTCAAGGAGGTTTTTTCCTCTGTCTTGGCGATTTTACGTACTTGGGAAGTTGCCTTTTTAATTTTATTTATAGCTAGCGTGTTTCTCTCTGTACTTTCCGCTAAATTTCCTGTGTCTGCGTGGTATGAATTTTCTCGCCTTGGGTTGTACGTATTTTTTGCTCTCTATACCTTCGGGAAATTTAAGTTTTTCCAATATAAAGATTATCTGTTAACCATTTTTGCGATTTTGTTGTTTTTACTTAGTTTACTAGGCATAGCGCAATGGATTAAGCAAAGCAGTGTGTTTAACAACTACTTATTTTTTGGGGAGCAACCTTACTCTCTTTCTACGCCACAAATAGTAAAAGTCAATTTTGCGGGAGTTTCACGGGTTCCTCCGTATGGAACTTTCAGGCACCCCAATACTTTTGCCGCTTACCTAGTATTTGCCTCCCTATTGATTATTGGCCTTAGGCCAAAGAAAAAGATCTTTTGTTTACCTGTTTTTCTAGGATTTTTCTGTCTTTTGCTGACCTGTAGCCGCTTAGGTTTAGCGGGCTTTATTTTAGGGTTGCTTATTATATTGTTGCCCAAAAAATATATTCGTCCGATAGCTAGGGTTTCGTTCGCAACTGCATTATTCATTACTATTTTAATACTATTATCTAATTCAGTTGATCCTTCCACCTTTAGACGACAGAATCTGCTACTTACCGGAATTGCACTATTTCTCCAATACCCTCTCTTCGGGGTTGGTTTAGATAACTTCACTTATTTTGTAGATCTTTTATCCATTGAGTTAGGATTTCCAAAATTTACCCAGCCGGTTCACAATTTTTATTTATTACTTCTGGTTGAATCCGGAATTTTTTCTTTACTCTTTGTTTTATTGTTTTTAGCCAGCATTTTTCACAAATTGATCGGCTCTGTACAACACCGGCTCTCCGGAAAGTATCCGCGGCTATTTCTTGCCCTTCTTCTGTCCTTGCTTATACCTGCCTTCTTTGATCACTTTCTGACTACTTCACATCAGATTAATTTATTGTTCTGGTTGACGATTGGTTTATCATTACAGTACAATTTAACTTAATGAAGTCTAGACTGCCTACTTTATTTCTATTGATCTCGTTATCTTTTCTTTTGATGGCTTGCACTTTGCAGGATTTGCCCTTGATTGGAAAGTATCTTCCCGGAGGAGCGGTGCCAAACCAACCCGTTACTTTGACTATGTGGGGTCTTTGGGAAGATCCGGAGCTAATGAAGGGGTTAATTGCCCAATATACTGCGAAAAATCCAAATGTAACTATTAATTATGAAGATCTCTCGGTGCTAAAGCCTTTGGTTACTTATAAGGATCGGGTATTTAATCGTTTACCCGGAGAGGACGGTCCTGATATTGTTCGTGTACACAATAGTTGGGTCCCGCGAATGATAACCGCGGGGCTTCTGGCTTCCGCCCCAAAAGCTGTAATGGATGCCTCTGTGTATAAAACTTCCTTCTATTCTGTGGCAGAAAAAAGTGCTGTGGTAGAGGACAATATTTTCGCGGTACCTTTGGTGTATGACGGGCTAGCGTTGGTTTACAACCGCGACCATTTTGAAGAAGTCGGCCAGCAATCACCTCCAACCGCTTGGGAGGAGTTTCGTCGTCTAGCCTTGGAACTATCAATCTATTCCGAGGATAAACTTGTACGTGCGGGCGCCGCTATGGGTTCCGCAGACAATGTAGAACATTTTTCGGATATTTTGGGTTTGATGTGGATGCAAGCAAGTGTCTCTATACCCGACGCTATTGACGGGCGCAACGCGCAAGATGCTTTAACTTTCTATACAAACTTTGTCAAAGAAGATCAGGTTTGGAGTCAAGATTTTCCTGAAGCTACGCAAGCATTTGCTAACGGTCAGGTATCTATGATTTTCGTTCCAAGTTGGAAAATTTTGGATGTTTTAGCCGTGTCACCGGGATTAAACATCGGAGTTGCTCCCGTTCCTCAAGTATCCCCGGAAAGTCCTGCGGCTTGGGGATCGTTTTGGATGGAGGCAGTATCGGCTAAAAGCGCTTCTCCCGCAGTTGCTTGGGATTTCCTGAAATTCTTGACAGAAAAAGAGCAACAACTGTATTTTTACAACGCTTCCGCTGATTTACGGGGTTTCGGTTCCCCCTACTCGCGTCCTGACTTATCTGATGAGTTGGCTTTGAATGACTATTTGCGACCTTATGTTTTAGATGCGCCTTACGCCGATAGCGCAGAAATCTCTGCTCGTTCAGGAAACCAGCGACAAGTAGACGCTTTGAAGGAAGCGGTGAACGCTGTTTTAGCAGGTGGTGATGCCACAACAGCTCTGACACAAGCGAAGGCGAAAATTTCTAAATGAATTTCTTTTGTTTAGGACATATCTTATGACAAAAAGGAAAACTACTATCTTTACGCTCATACTTATTTCAATACTTCTAGTGTTGTACTTTGTTCTTTTTTCATCCTCACACTATAAAATTACGACTCCCGTCCGTAAAAATCTTTTTTCTGTAAGAACAGAAAAGAGTACTTTACTCTCTAAGATCGAAAATTCCCTTCGGAAACAGCCGCCGCCATTGGAGGGGAATTCCGGAATTTGTGCTTCCCCGGGATGTGGAAATCCGTACGGTACCAAAGACAGGGAGGATATAACTCTTTTGCTAACTGACGAACAAATTACTTCGTTATTAGAACAATATAAACCAATTTCTGTTTTGCTCACTAATATAAAGGTAGAATTTTCCAATCAAACTATCTTTGCCTCAGCAACAAGTTTATATCCATTTATGCTCGGGCAAGTATCCGTTTCGGCGAGACTACATATTAACCATTTTTATGTGAACGATGCTTACATAGGGAAAATCAAGGCTCCGGAGAAAATCGCTAATTTTCTCGAGGCGAATGGGGACAAGATGATTAAAGACATGTTCGTCAAACATGGTATCTGGCTTGATCAAATGGAGTTGGTTGACGGAAAATTAAGCTTCAAAGCCAATGTGCCAAAGGGGATGATTACTGTCGATCAAGACGGAACGATATTGGTAAATTTATATGAAACTCAAGAAACTCAGGGTAACGCCGAATAAAATAAATATTGGGTCTTGAGCATCTTAAGAGAAAGTTTGGATAGCCATCCCGGCTTATTGGAAAGTGCAAGCTTGTTTAGGCATCCCAAATTAGTCTGTATAATGGGGCAATGTCTAAGCTTTTGATACTAGATTCTTTCAATTTTTTTCACAGGGCGTATTATGCAATTCCAAACACTTTAACCGCGCCTAACGGCAGTCCAATAAATGCGATATTTGGCTTTACTTCCATGTTGATCAACATCTTTGGCTTAATAAAGCCTGATTTTGTTGTTGCGGCTATGGAAAGCAAGGAGGAGACAGAAAGAAAAAAGCTGTTTGCTGAATATAAAGCACAGCGTAAGCCCATGGATGATGAATTAAAGCAGCAAATTCCCGTGTTATTTGAGGTTTTAGACGCTTTTGGTATTCGCGACATCTCTGTTTCCGGCTACGAAGGGGATGATGTGATTGGTTCTTTGGTTACGCAGTATAAAAAGGATGCGGAAATAATTATAGCCTCTAATGATCGGGATCTATGGCAGTTGGTCGGTAACGGCGTTATGGTAATGTCGCCTAAAAACAATGGAAGTGCGGCTGATTGGATTGGGTCGCGAGAGGTTAGAGCTAAGTATGGGTTTGGCCCCGAGTTAGTGGTTGACTATAAAGCCTTAACCGGAGATCCCAGCGATAATATTCCCGGAGTTAGCGGTGTAGGAAAGGTTACCGCAACTAAGTTATTGTTAAAATACGGAGACCTGGACGGAATCTATGCTCATTTGAGTGAGATATCCGGAAGCGTCGGTAAAAAACTGGAAGAAGGGCGGGAGGCGGCGTTTTTGAGTAGGGGTTTAGCGCGGGTTGTGCAGGATTTGCCCTTGGGTGTTGTGCTGGAGGACTGTCGGTTTGACGGATTGGGGAAAGATGCAACATGCGTCGAGGGAGCACGCGCTGTCTTGGAGAAATATGCGTTTTATTCTTTGATAAAGAGGTTAGGTGGTTTATCGGGAGGTTCATTAGGCGGTGCTGATTCATCGAACTTATTGAGTAGGAATTCTTCTTTGACTGCGTCCAAACCTAATCAGCCCGGTCTTTTTGAGTAAAAAAATGGCCAACCCGTAAACTCTTCAACTTCAAAGAGTTTGTGGGGTTGGCCCAGCGCTACAGACCGAAGAGGACTCGTAGGCCCTCTCGAAAAATCCCATCCGTGCAGATCTCCTCTCTCAGGAGGGGGGAACATTTTAGTACTCCCGCCACTAGGATGGTGAATACTACAAAAAGAATGACCGCGATCACGATCGCGAGCACCGTATCTATTCGGGCGTTTTTGGCCCGGACCTCCGTCATTGGCACTGCGTGCCTTTTCGCTTTCATTCCTTCCTCCTCAGTTCGCAGAATTTACTATAGGATTATACCCCAAAAAGCAAAAAATGTATAGTCGCAACAGCCCCGCAACCTTCCCGACCATTTATTCGCTATAATACCCACATGAAAATACTGGGCATAGAAACTTCCTGTGATGAGACAGCCGCCTCCGTCGTGGAAGACGGCGTTAAAGAACTTGCCTATGTAGTAGCCTCCTCTAAGGAATTTCACGAAAAAACAGGTGGGGTTGTTCCCGAAATAGCGGCGCGAAAACAAGTAGAATCTATGCTTCCGGTGTTGGATCAGGTTTTCTCGCAGGTCGCGAAAGAAAAGATAGATGCTATTGCCGTTACACAAGGTCCCGGGTTGATAGGCTCCCTTATTGTTGGGATTGAGGCGGCGAAGGCTTTAGCTTTGGCTTTGGACAAGCCGTTAGTTCCTGTAAATCATTTGGTGGCTCATTTTTATGCTAATTTTTTGAGATATCCTTTGGAGAATTATTTAACCACTACTTCAAAGAATTTGCCGGTATCTTCCTTGGAAGAAATCCAATTTCCGGCATTGGTTTTGGTTGTTAGCGGAGGGCATACAGATTTGGTTTTAATGCACGGTCATGGAAACTTGCAATACCTTGGAGGTACGTTAGACGATGCGGCAGGAGAGGCCTTTGATAAAACCGCGCGCATTTTAGGAATCGCCGATTATCTGGGAGGTATAAAACTTTCCCAAAGAGCGGCGGAATGTACGGAAAACACGCTTGCAGGAGTCTTGCCTCGTCCTATGATAGATCGAGACAGTTATGATTTTTCATTTTCGGGGTTGAAAACCGCTGTGAAGCGCTTGATAGAAAATGGAAACCATCCCGTAGAAGTAGTAGCTTGTGAATTTGAAACAGCCGTTGTTGATGTACTGGTGGCCAAGACTATTAAAGCAGCAGAGAATTTTGAAGTTAGGTCAATTCTTTTGGGAGGTGGCGTTGCTGCAAATAAACCACTGCGCGCCAGATTGGATCGGGAAGCTAGGAAGTTGGGCATTCCTCTATTTATGCCCGAAATCCGTTTGTGTGGGGACAACGCTTCTACGGTGGCCTCGGCAGCTTTTTTTAACTTTAATCCGGTGGAATTTACGGATTTATCCCCAAACCCCTTGTTAGGAATCACTTCTTAATCGGTTAAAGTACGAAAAAAGGTCGTTCTCCGGTGAAGTGTGTTCTCTCTATTTTAAATAGAATATCCTCTCTTGTGTTTTCTTTGCATCTAACGTACAAATACTATAGGAAGCAACAATATCGATACTATAGGTATCGGTGTAGCTACGTCCTATCACTGCAGTATTAAAGTTACTGTGGATAACATATGCAAAACTTTTTAAACCTTGTTTTTCCACCAACCTGCATTTTCTGCGGAAATTACGGAACATATTTTTGTGAGGCTTGCTTAAAAGATTGTCGTCGGCTCCGCCGCAATTTCTCTCTAACTTCTCCCGCGTCCTCTCGCCCCGTAGATGTCTTCTGCTATTTTGTTTACGAGAAGAAGATTAGGGATTGCATTCGCCACTCAAAATTCTCTAAAAAGCAGTTTGTGGTGCTTAAAGAGGCAACAAAATATGTTTTGTCTGATATGTTATCCAGAAGAATCGCTTTTCCTCCCGGATTTATTGTTCCCATACCTCTAAGTGCAGCCAAAAAGAAATATCGGGGTTTTAATCAGGCGGATTTAATCGCGCAAATGTTTGCTAAAGCTTACGGATATTCCGACCAATATTCTATTTTAACTAGACAAAAAGATACGGTTTCGCAATACAGATTAAATAAAGAAAAAAGATTAGAAAATATCAAAGGAGCATTCACAACCTCTGTTCCCGTAAAAAACTTATCTTTTATTTTAGTAGACGATATTTGCACAACAGGTGCTACTTTAATTGAAGCAGCAGAGACTTTATATGAAGCGGGTGCAAAAAGTGTTAGGTGCTTTACATTGAGTATGCGGCTTTAGAGCATTTTAGGAACCAGCCTTTTGCTCGAGATAGTTTTAAAATCTTTAGGAGGTCTACAACGTGGCTTTGTAAATTCTTGTTCCGTGCAACACAAAAATAGCCTCTTCCTCACTATCAATGGCCATAGCTTTAACTCCGCCTAGACCGCTCCAATTAGCGCCTTTTATGTCCTTAATAAACTTGCCGTCTTTAGATAGAACCACAACCCGATTATTGCCTTTATCTAGCACATATAAATTATCCAAGTCCCACCCGGTCTTTAAAGAAACCGCATTGTTAAAGGCAACGCCCATTCCTGTAATCTTAAAATCATTGTCCTTAACTCCCGTCGTGTATTTCACTATTTCTCCGTCGTCAGTCAGGACAAAAATACTTATCGATATCGCAATATCCTTGGCGTTTCTAAAGTATTCGGTTTGTGCCCATAAAGTTGTGTCTATCTCAGCCTCGTTAACGGAATGTTTTTGCAATTTGTCGCCATCAATTTGGTATATGGCGTTTAAATAAGGGAAGAAAGGTTTGGCTCCATCAACCGCAATTTTTTCAATGGAATTATCCTTTGTGTCTAAAACTGTTATCTCCTCTTTTTTACCAAAGTATAAAAACTCTTCTCTGGGTTTTATACCTGTAGTGCCAAGTATTTTTACCTGATCAACAAGATCAAATTTGGGAGTTTCGGTGTCGGAAAAATATAAATCCCCCGTCGTGTCTACTGCATAAATCTTGCCCCCCGCAATTTCTATTAGCGTGGGAGTTGCGCTAGCTTTAACTATTTTTAGGTCATAAAAAACCTCTAGTGAAGGGTCAGTCTTTGCTTCAAAAGATTCCTCCGCAGTTTCTGAAGTCGTTGTCGCGACATTTTTTGGTGATTCTTCTGTAGGAGATGTCTTTGAACCGGACGCCGAGTTGGTATCCTTTTTTGATCGTCCCTTCAAGGAGTAAAAAACAGATATACCTAGCACCAAAGCTATTAAAACAGGGGCAAATTTGTAAACTGTTTTAGCGCTCGGTACCTTAAACTTTTTTTTGTGATTAATTTGCAGATCTGTAATACCCACTTGTTTTTTTGATCTAGCGTTGTCCAGACTTTTTCTTATTTTAGACAACACAGCTTTTGCGGAAGTCGCTTTGGAGGGCTTTTTTCCAAAATCTTTTATCGGCTCATCCGTGGAATCAGCGTTTTCTGTGTCAAACTTGATCATTAAGCAGCTTTCCTTTGGATCTAATTCGGAAAAATCCTTCGACTCAAGTTTCAGAAGCTTTTTTGGGGGATATTTAAGTGAGAAAGGCAATGTGCTTAATACAATCACATCATCTTTTTTTATGATTCCTGTCGCAACGGAAAAAGTACCTTCGGTAATAGTATCGATGCTCTTAAAGTTGCCGTCGCGAACAAGGTGCAAGTCTCCTCGTCCTTTTATTACAGCGTAAAAAACATTGCCCCAGTGTATGGCAACAATCATATTAAAATCAATATTTTCGGAATCTTCTCCGTCGTTAAGCCGTAAAACATTTTCCCTTACATCCGCAATAGCTTTTTCCAGCGCCTGAATCGGTGATGAGTTTTCCGATTGGTAATACGAGTGTTTAAGAATATCCTCAATCAGCTTGTTGGCCAAATCAACCTCATATTTTGTGGAATCTTCTAAATCATAAACCGCGTATAATAAGCCTTTTCGGGCAATCAGGTCTTTTTCTTCGGTTTCAGGATCAACGGCAACTACACCGGAGAATTCGTTAGTGACAGGCTCCAGTTTAGGGGCAATTTTTTGGGTTTTGGCAGTGACTTTTTTATTCATCAAGTTTTAGAGCAGTACAAGAAGAGAAACTATAAATAGGCCTATGGCCACAAACAGGTGTATTCTGGCTGCCATTCTAAATATCGGTGCCAGCGGGGTCTGCAGACTTGAGTTCATTAGGTGTACTTGTCGGAGTTGGATAAAAGCAAAAGCCATATAGACAACTTGCACAAAAAGAATGGCGTAGTGCAAAAAAAGCTCAAAGCTTTCAAATAAGTTAAGGCTGGTGCCCATGTTTTGCCTCCACGACAAAATCGGATATAATGTCTCTTATTTTTGAAGGATTGCTAACATTTTCAAATTCTATTTCGCGGGTTTCGCCTGCCGTTTGGATAAGGACATCTCCATAATTAAAGATTACGTTTGCCGTCCCGCTGACGCTGGAGGTTACATCTTCTATATTCCTTATCGCCGCCTCCGATATTCGTTTGTTCAAAAGACCGCGAAAATCTATATCAACGACTTTTTTGTCGCTAACGATATATGCATTAAAGAACCACAGAAGAAAGCTATGTAGCGAGACTCCAAAGATCATCAGGTACCAAAAAATTGTTAGGATTAGCGCAAATTGCGGAGTTATAGTTTGCGTTCCTGCTAGTTGGGCCTGTTCATAAAATAAACTGGCTACGAAAGGTACTATTAACATGGCTGTGGCGATGAATATCCAGTTTAGGTTTATGAGGAAGCTTCCTCTAAAGAGGTAGACTATTTTTTCGTCACTGTCTTCTCCGTCGTAGTGGGCGTTCTCGGGTTTTTTGATGAATGAAGATAGTAGTAGTTCCATTGTGGTGATATTATATCACCTACGAATTAATCTTCCATTTCAATATCAAACAATCGACTTCTTATTGCGACATACCCGGGGGCGCGCAAATTAAACACAGTTTTAAACTCTTCTCCGCCTAAGCATTTGGTTCCACGATTGGTATCAAAGCAAATTTCAGTAGTCTTTCCGGAGTTAAATGTAGGTTCACGCACTCCTGATATATCTGTATAAGCACCGCCATACTTTTCTGCCTTTTCCTTCATATCATCTAGAGAATAAGGGTCTCCTCCCCAACACGAAGTTGTAACAGGCGAGACTCTTTTTTTCTCGCTATCGGAGCCTTTTCGCCACACAACCCACGCGTTTAATATATCCGCCATCTCTTTTTCTTTCAACCACGGAGTGTCCCGCCCGCAAGTACTGGAATTGTTGTTATAAGTTTGTGTATACCATGCTCTGTAAAACCAAGGGGAATCCGCTTTCTTTTCGTAGGCATCTGATGGCCAGCTATCTCCATCTAAATCCCATCCCGCGGGTTCCACATATCCTCCGGTGGTGGACGAGTAATAAGCGACAACATCTCCGGCCAGTATCTTGTCCTCTGTGTCATCTACAGCATCTTTCCATTTGTCCGGCGGATTGTCGCTTTTACTTTTGGAGAAAACTTGGCACGATTCTGTTGTACAGATGCACTTTCCCGACTTTACAAATCTGTAGGCGTATGAACGTCCCGCTATAGCTTGCGCCTTTAGGGCTTCTGATGGCCAGTCGCTTGGCATCTCAGCAAGCCCGTACAAATATTCTTGAAAATCCATATCGCCGTGACCTTCCACACATATCTCTCCCGGAAAATCATCTTTTTCTTTCACATCAGTTTGGTAGTAAAACTTCAGAATGTCTTTGTAGCTTTTGCCGTCTTCGGCGCGACCTTTAGCCCCGTACTGACTCATTCCCTTATAGTGTGTGAAGGCTCCGTAACTCATTGCGGCAAAAGCGGGGCTGAATGGGGGATCAGGTAATTTATAACTCGGTGCCTCATATCCGCTTACATTGTCTTCGCCCGATTTCATTCTTAAAACGGCCTGTTGCGCCTCTGACAGTCGCGCAATTTCCTCTTGCAGTGACAACAACTCACTTGTCTTCTCCTCTTCCTTATCTTTTAGCTCATCTTTCTTTGCTTCCGCTGAAAATCTTTGGTTATCTAGTTGCGCTTTTACAGCGAGCATGTTTTGTTGTTCTTGGGCTATTTTTGCTTTTAAATCCAGGGCTTCTTTTTTATCTGCTTCAAACGCGACTATTTCTTTATTTAAGACTTTAATCCAGCCTAGAGTATTTTGGCTTATGGCGCGGTCTAGTACAAAATCAATCGCGCTATACTTTGAATTCCAAACCCCGTTGGAAGCTTGCACAAACTTTTCCCAACTGTTGCCCATTTCTTTTTTGGCTAAGTTTCGGATCGCTGTGTTTCGTAGTTCTTCCTTTAAAGACAGAGTGCTTTTTCTGTCAGATAAATTGTCGTTTATCTCTTTTATTTCCGCTTCCAAAGTGTTTATTTCTGCCTGCAGTTTGTCTACTTCCGCTTGAGTAATGGAGATTTGAGATGCCAGGGAGTTTATTTGACCGGAAACTTCTTCAGTTTTTTTGCGTATCTCGGCAAGTTTACTGCTCACAGATGAGTATTCTTTTTCCTTCTTCTCTTTTTTCTCAGCTAGACATCCCGCTTTTTTGTCTAAATCGGAGATTTTATCGCAATCCTCCGCATATATTGCCGTGCCTCTGGTTAAAATTGCGATTATCAAAATTAAACTTATCAAAACAAGCTTAACTCCTTGACGAAAAGTAATATTAACAGGATAATTTACAGCAGGCATGTCCAAATTATATCAGAGAAAGGGTTTACAAAAAGTTTTAATTTTGGCGCTAGGTGCATCCGCGAGCGTTCCTTCGGCTTTTGCTCTCGGACCAAACATAGCTAGTGCTATAAGTACCTTATACAAACTAGGTTTGCCCGTAGCCATTGTAATTGGTTTGGCTTTAATAATAATAAACGGTTATGGAATTATGACCAGTGAAGGTGATCCCCGAAAAGTGCAAACCGCAAAAGAAAATTTGTTTTCTGCTATTATGGGGCTGGTCTTTGTTTTGCTAGCTTTGGTAATTTACAGAGTGATTGTGAGCAGTTTGTTTGGTTTGACTTTATAAATAAATAGTATAGTGCGAGGAATAGTTAGTTTTTTTTAAGGAGGTGTATTTGAATGCTACAAGAAGTTTATGCAGCAGTGAGTACCACTGTTAATAACCCACTTGGTACAAGGTATAATACGCTGAAGAATGTTTTTAGTGTCGCAATGAATGTGATCATGGCTGTGGCTGTTTCTTTGGGAGTTATTTTCTTAGGACTCGGAGGTATTCAGTATATTACCTCTAAAGGAGATGCGAAGGCAGCAGATGCCGCGCGGGCTTCTATTACTAACGCAGTTATAGGTATGGTTATAGCTTTGGCAGCTTTGGCAGTTAAGACTATCGTTGTTAAATCAATCTTAGGTTCTACCGCAACCGATCCAACTATTACCATATAGGTTATTAGGTTATGCGGGGTTGCAATCGGAGGGGGTTAATACCCCCTCCAAGGTGTAACTGTGATTAAAGAGTTGCTTAGAAAGGACACGTTAGATTTATAGATGTTTGATTATGTACCACCCGCGGGCGGGAATGTCGCGCCTAATGCTGCAATATACAGGATAAGTCATTTTCTTGGAATAGCGCTGAATGTTGCTATGGGTGTGGGTGTATCCGTCTCCGTCATTTATATCGGTCTCGCAGGAATCCGCTACATCATGAGTAAAGGTGATCCAAAAGCAGTTGCGCAAGCCCGACAAGCGCTGACTTACGCTGTTGGAGCTCTTGCCATAACCATAGGAGCAGTTGCCTTTAAATACATAGTTTTAAATAATATTTTAGGCGCGGGAGGGTTTGATAACGCAACCCCCGATTTTTAATGTGTTTTTAAGTTTTTTGAATAATTTAACTTCGCTAGTTTTAGTACCGGTTTATGCGCAGTCCCGTGCACAGTTAGAAGGTGGGAGAATTTCTGTTCAGTATATTGTTGATGCTGTAGCCCGCGGATTTAACATATTACTTCTCTCTGCGGGAGCCGTATTCATTGGGTATGTGATACTTTCCGCATATAAGTTTGCTTCCGCGGAAGGAGATTCCAAAGCAGTTCAAGGGGCGAAACAATCTTTAACCCACGCTGTGATAGGGCTTCTGATCGTAGTAGGAGTATTCTCTATAAATATTATTGTGATAAATATACTAGGTTTAAGTGGAGGAGGGGCCGATTTTCGTAATCCCCAAGGTCTTTTTGATATGATAAAATCCGCGATAAGTGATATCGAGGATTATGCCGGAGTTGAGACGCCTTAGGTGGTTTTGAGAATTACGCTGGGGTTGGTTGAGGGGAATTAGCAATTTAATTTAATCTGATGTATTCGGTGGTGGCTCTCCAAAAACTTTTTCGTAATCGTGGTGATCCCTTAGATAATCTCTAAGAGCTTCGGGGTCTAAATTTGGGTTGGCCATCCAACTTTCTCCAGCTTCGGTGACTTCCGGGACGGTATAGTAGTAATTATAAATTATCGGAACCCCCAAGCTTGCCCCGTCTATTCCTTTTAACTCTCTTATCGTTATTGTGTATTTAATATCCTGTGTCCAAGCTATTTTATTTGGATATATCGTTAGGGTGCTTGGTTCATGCTCAAAAGCTTGAAATGCTAGAGGGATTTTGGGATTTACTGTGAATTGCAATGACTCTGTATTCACAGGTCTATCAAAAGATAGTCTTATCAGATAGTCGCCCTTTGGTTCTTTGCTACCGCTTTGGGGATTTTCTCCAATTATAGTGAGG
>CAZNJL010000006.1:0-17243 GCA_964573325.1 uncultured Candidatus Saccharibacteria bacterium
CGGAAGAATTTCCACTAAAGATTTAATTTTTTTGACGAGAAAATTTATGGAGGCAAGAAATGGGATAGGAGAGTCGGGGATTAGCCTGCTTCCGTTGGAATTGGCAGTAGCGGAGGTGTGCTCAGAGCGGGGAGATAACGGCAATTCCGGTGACGTGGTTGATAGTGGAGATAGCCCCGATTCTTCCGCCTCTCCCGCTCGCGACGCTTCGCGAAATTCGCTTAAGAAGGATATTAGCCTTAGTAACAATAACCCCGCCCCCAAAGATGCTGCGACTCCCGTTGAAAAGATTTCCACAGACCAAACTCCCGCCGATCAGGCCCCCATTGCTGATCAGACTTCCGTTGACCAGTCCTCAGCTGAACAGGCCGTAACCTTGGATCAAATCTTACATGAATGGGACCGCGTTCTTCGTGAGTCTACAAAACATAATCACTCTGTGCGCGCCTTGTTAAAATCCACCAAGCCCATTGGAGTTGAGGGAAATTCCTTAATTTTGGAGGCTCAGTTTGCTTTTCACAAAGATCGTCTAGAGTTTGCCAAGAACCGCGAGATAGTAGAAACCGTCTTATTGGAGATCTTCTCTGTTCCGTTAACCATAACTTGTTGTTTGAATGCAACAAAACAAGTTGCCCGTAAAAAGGCTCGCGAAACAGGCAATTTAACCGATCTTAATGTAGTTGCCCCTGAAGTTTCGGAAATGGCGCAGGCCGCGCTGGACTCGTCTTTA
Organism: uncultured Candidatus Saccharibacteria bacterium; assembly: GCA_964573325.1. Taxonomy (GTDB): domain Bacteria; phylum Patescibacteriota; class WWE3; order UBA101185; family UBA10185; genus JAGPFW01. The sequence goes on from CAZNJL010000006.1 coordinate 731, forward strand.
TTAGAAGTTTTTGATGGTGGCCTTCCCCTCTGATAGAATTTTAAAGTGTCCTTCCCTAATATTGTTAATGATTTAATAAGTTGTTTTGAGCGACTTCCCGGAATTGGGCCTAAAACTGCTCAAAGATTGACATTTTCTCTACTTAGTTTTCCGGACCGCGAATTAAAAGAGTTTGGCAACCTTCTGGCGGATCTGAAGGATAAGACCAGTTTATGTCCGATTTGTAAGAACATCTCCGATTTTGGCGTGGAATCTTGTAAGATTTGTGCTGACTCTAGCAGAAATAATCGTCAAATTTTGGTTGTCTCGTCTCCGTTGGATGTAGTAGCTCTGGAAAGGACTGATTACAAAGGCGTGTACCATGTTTTGCACGGTCTAATAGATCCGTTAAGCCACATTGGTCCTGACGATATTTACCTTAATGGTTTGATTGGTAGGGTGAGGGATTTAGTTAGGCCTTCCCAAGGGGTTTCTACGGAGGAGGGGGGTTCTGTGGAAGATGGAGCTACTGTTGGAGGCGAGGTCTCTTTTGAGAGTGGTGTTCTCGGTGGAAATGAGACTTCCGTGGAGGTTGTGTTAGCGACAAACGGGGGAATGGAAGGCGAGTCTACAGCGCATTTTATTCATGATTTGTTGCGCGAGAAGTTCGGGCTGGAACAGGTTGTTATTACGCGTATAGGCAGGGGCTTGCCTGTTGGAGGGGATATTGAGTACGCCGATGATAATACTTTGTCACGGGCTTTAGATGGCCGAAAAGAGATTTAATAGACGCGATTGGTGAAAAATTCCGTTATGTTAAAATAACCTCATGGATCTCAAGTTGTACAACTCACTTACCCGAAAATTGGAGGAATTTATACCCCAAAATCCCGACTTGGTGTCCATGTATCTTTGTGGACCCACTGTTTATGATTATGTAACTATTGGAAATTACCGTACCTACACCTTCGGCGATTTGCTATACAGGACATTGTTATACAAAAAATATTCTGTTAGATACATTATGAACTTGACCGATGTAGGTCATTTAAGCGGTGACAACGAAGGAGATGCGGATATAGGAGAAGATCGATTGGAGGAAGCCGCCGAAAAAGAAAATAAAAGTGCGTCCGATATCGCCGATTTTTATATCAAGGATTTTGAAAGGGGAATTCGGAAACTAAATTTACTCAAACCGACGAAATTTACTCGTGCGACAGCTTATATTAACGAGCAAATTCAACTGGTCAAACTTTTGGAAATGAAGGGTTACACATATAAGACCACGGACGGAGTTTACTTTGACACAAGCAAATATCCTGAATATGGTGATTTATCCGGACTAACGGATAAAAATGTTAGGGAAGGGGCGCGCATTGAGCCAAATCCGGAAAAAAAGAATCCTACAGACTTTGCTTTGTGGAAATTTTCCCCCAAAGAATCAACTCGATGGCAGGAATGGAATTCTCCATGGGGAAAAGGTTTTCCCGGATGGCATCTGGAATGCTCCACAATGTGTATGGCGGAATTAGGGGAAACAGTTGATCTCCATTTAGGCGGCGAAGATCTAAAAATGATCCACCACCAAAACGAAATAGCCCAAAGCGAGTCAGCGACAGGCAAAAAATTTGTTAAATACTGGTTACACGGCGCTTTCCTTCAGGTGGACGGCGGCAAAATGGGTAAAAGTTTAGGTAATGCTTATACATTGGATGATGTGGAAAATCGTGGTTTTCACCCTTTGGATCTGCGATACTTTTATCTAGGTGCGCATTATCGATCAAAACTAAACTTTACTTGGGAGGCTTTATCAGGAGCAAAGTATGCAAGAGAAAGATTACAGGGTATTCTTAGCGGTTATAGGGAAACCAACGGCGAATTAGCTAGCGACTTTGTTTTTAAGTTTGATGAAGCTTTGGCCGATGATTTGAATATGCCACGCGCGCTGTCTGTGGTGTGGGATCTGGTAAAAAGTGATATTCCTGAAGGTGACAAGATTAAAACCCTTCTGCATCTTGATGAAGTTCTTGGGCTGAACCTAGAAGAATACGTAGCTTACGAAATTCCCAAAGAGGTTTTGGATTTGGTAAGAACCCGCGACCAATATAGGAAGGCAGGAATTTGGGATAAGGCTGATTTAATCAGGAGGCAGATAGAAGATAAAGGATTTGCGGTTGAGGATAGCTCCGATGGTTTTAAGGTGAAGAAGAGGTTCTAATCCAAAATACTCGCTTGAGGATTTTCCATCATATTACTTATCTTCCCTATGTTTTCTATTATCCAGCTTCCCCAAGTATCCTATAATCCCTATCGTTAAAGCAAAAACCATAAAGAAGATATAAATGGCTATTATTGGCGTGTCCTCCTGGCTGACAGTAAAAAATTCTTTCATTTAGTATTTTCCTCCAACTCCAGTGAAATCCACCATGAGAGTGAGGTGGCCAAAATTCCAAAGGCAAACATATAATTTATAGATTTGTTAATTACGGCAGGGAGGATAATACTTCCTAAAAATATCTGTCCAGCGTTATCTAAGATATTAGACAGTCTTTGAATTTGGGTTTCTTTAAGGTAAGGCATTGTGAATAATATATAACAACAGGAGTTGTAATGTCAAGAAGTCCCGAAGACTATGCGGTTTTACTCTTTAATAACTTAGAGGAGCCTACGGCAGAAGAAATAAAGTTTATCATATGTACCAGAAAAGTTAGGTTGGGGCAAAACTTAACGGTTAGTATGCATTGACTTTGTATATCTTCTTGATATACAATCTTAATATGCTTAAGTTTGATGAAGCTTTATTCTTTGATTGGGATAAAGGGAATATTCAAAAAAACCTCCTTAAGCATGGCGTTACTGCTTTGGAATGTGAAGAAGCTTTTATAGACGAAAAAGGACAGATTCTAATGGACGAAAGGCATTCACAAGGAGGGCCGCATTATCTCTTTATAGGTAAAACGAAAAAAGGGCGATTGTTATATGAAGTATTTACTTTACGGGAAGGAAAGATCCGTATAGTCTCGGCTAGAGATTTAAACAGTAGAGAAAATAAACTATATGAAAAAAGGACTTAGGATACCAAAATTTAAAAACGAAGACGAGGAGTTTGAATTTTGGGCAAGTTTAGATTTGAATGGGTATTACGAGCCAAATGATTTTGTTCCTGTTGAGTTTCCTAATTTAAAGCCCAGTACCAAAAGCATTAGTTTGCGTCTTCCGGAAGGATTGCTAAACGATATAAAAACATTGGCCAATGTACGAGACGTTCCTTATCAGTCCCTAATGAAAATCATGCTTTATAATCAGGCTTATAAAATGCAGACCTCAGAATCTCGTACCTTACGTGTAAAGCAAAAGGAAGAAACAAAGTATGCTCCAAAACACAAAGAGTAACTATGCTACAATCCCACCGACGGGAAGGGAGGGATTATGCACTCTAAACCGCCAGCTAATATAGTTAAGCAAGACGGCAACTAAAAACCATGTATAACTAGAACATGTACGGCCGAGATGAAAATATGCAGAATGAAGCGCCCTTATTAGAGCTGGCGAAAACCGAAGGTGACCAAACACGCATAACTGAAAGAGTAAGATGAATAGCTAGTGAAATAGACCCTGAGGATACGTTAAAAGGGGTAGAATTTGTAGAAGAAGTTTTGCGCATATGTTATTTGTGGATTTATTTATTCAGGACGAAGATAAGTGGGTAACAGTAGGTTCAAGCGGTGGAAAAGAAACTGTTCGTGAGTATAGCGATTATGTTAAGAAAGTTCCATTTCATTTTGACAATCGTCTAATTATCGTCTATTATTAGTCTATGAAATTCAACCCAAAATACACAATAACCCCCAAATTGCTTGATAATATAAAGCAAGTCACAAAAATAAAAACAGAGTTAAATAACAGGCGTTTTCCTGATGCCATCAAAGTGAAACTCGAAAAAAGTGCAGTAAGTTTGTCAGTATACTCTTCCACCAGTATTGAAGGTAATCCTTTACCCTTAACAGAAGTCAAAAAGCTTCTCGAAAACAAGCCCGAACACGCAAGAGATAGCGAAAAAGAAGTTATTAACTATAACGATGCCCTGGTTTATTTGCAGAAACTAATAGGGAAGAAAGTGAAACCCGATGACAAACTTGTATTGGATATCCGCAAAAGAGTAGTTAGATATCTATTGCCAGAAGAAAAATTAGGTAGCTATAGAAATGTACCGGTGGTTGTTAATGATCCCAGAACAGGTGAGACAGTTTATTTACCTCCAGATGCTGGTGATGTAGAAGACTTAATGGAAGGTCTGCTTCAATATGTCGATCGTGACAAGAACGAGATTGATTCTGTAATACTTGCGGGACTATTTCACAAGCAATTTGTCATAATTCACCCATTTGTAGATGGTAACGGCAGGACAGTTAGATTGCTGACAAAGTTGTTATTGGCGAACATGGGTTTGGATACGTTTAATCTATTCAGCTTTGAAAACTACTACAACAAAAATGTAACTAGGTATTTCCAGAATGTAGGAGTATTTGGTAACTATTACGAAATCAAAGAAGATATAGACTTTACTAGGTGGTTGGAGTTCTTCACCGATGGAATAATTGACGAGCTGCTCAGGGTATCAGAAGAACTTAAAAAAGTGGGAGTAGATCCAAAGACTTCGTTGAAGGAGCACCACAAGAAGATATTAAAATACATCGAAGAACGCAGTTTTATAACCGATTCAGAATATTCAAAACTAACAGATAGGGCAAAAGCGACAAGAGCTTTAGACTTTAATAAGTTAATTAAATTGGGTTTAATTAAAAGGGAAGAAAAGGGTAGGGCAACCTATTATATTCTTAAATAGTATGAGTCTTTCTGTGGGAATAGTCGGTCTTCCAAATGTAGGCAAATCAACCCTTTTTAACGCCCTGCTTAAAAAACAGGCCGCGCTTGTTGCCAATTACCCCTTTGCCACAATTGAGCCAAACATAGGTATTGTTGAAGTTCCCGATAAGAGAGTACAAGAATTGTCCAATCTGGTGATAGAGGAGTCAGGTAAAGCTACAAAAAAGATCGTTCCGGCTACTGTAAAGTTTGTTGACATCGCCGGTTTAGTTAAAGGAGCTTCCCAAGGGGAGGGTCTGGGAAACAAATTCCTAAGCCATATCCGCGAAGTTGATGTGATTATCCATTTATTGCGAGTTTTTGAAGATGACAATATTATTCGTGCCGGTTCTGTGGATCCTGAACAGAATAGAGAAGTGGTAAATACCGAACTTATTCTTGCCGACTTAGAAACTTTGCAAAAACGGTTGTTGACTGAAGAGCATGTGGCTAAGTCCAACAAAGACGCCGCCCCTCGTGTTGAGATCTACAAAAGAATTCAGGAACACCTAAATTCCGGAAAATTAGCGTCCTATTTAGAGCTGTCCGATAAGGAATTGGAAGCTACAAAAGACTTGCAACTAATTACTTCTAAGCCAGCCCTATACGTTTTTAATTTGTCCGAGCATGCCTTTTTGGAAGGCAATAAATTACAGATCAATACCGAAGGCGTTTATATTTGTGCGCAGCTGGAGTCAGATTTGGCGGGTTTTTCAGATGAGGAACGAGCAGCCTATATGGAAGAGGTGGGGATTACGGAGCCCGGGCTGGACAAGATCATACGGAAAGGCTACGAGCTGCTTGGTTTACAGACTTTTTTTACCTATGGCCCAAAGGAAGTTCACGCATGGACAGTAGATCGTGGCGCGACCGCCCCCGAGGCCGCAGGCAAGATACATTCCGACTTTCAACGCGGTTTTATTAGTGCCCAGATAATCTCGCATGATATTCTATTAAAAATAGGAGGTTGGAAAAATGCCCGCGAGAAAGGGCTGATTCGCTCGGAAGGCAAGGATTATGTGATGCAGGAGGGAGATGTAGTTGAATTTAGGTTTAGTGTGTAGTAGCATACCCAAACTAGTTCCGGGCTTACTGTGTTTTAACTGACCTTCTATTTAGATTAGAATATTGGGTCTGGACAATTGGTTGTTGCCCACAGTATAATGTCCCTGTAAAACTAAAAGAATAAAAATGAAGAAATACGAGATAATGACAATTTATAATGATGAGCTTGAGGAAGAGGGTTCTCAAAAACTCTCCGAAGAGATTAAGTCTTTGATTACTTCCTTAGGTGGTGTGATAGTAAGCTCCAATTTTTGGGGTAAAAGGAAATTTGCCTATGAGATTAACCACAAGGAGGAAGGATACTACGATATTATCAAATTCGAGATAGATAAAAGCAAGTTATCCGACATTAGGGAGAAGTTAGCCATGACGGATAATTTAGTAAGGTATTTAATTACGGCTTTGGAATAAGCCCGGGAGATAGCAAGATGTCAACAAGAAGCGTAAATAAGGTAATTTTGATCGGTAACTTAACAAGAGACCCTGAATTAAGATATACCCCTCAAGGAACTGCGGTATTGGATTTTGGGGTAGCTACTAACAGAAGTTGGGTTGGGGCGGATGGAGAAAGACAGGAGGCGGCTGAATTTCACAATATAGTGGCTTGGGCTAAATTAGCCGAGCTATGTAACCAATTCTTGAAAAAAGGTTCCAAGGTTTACTTGGAAGGTCGTCTACAAACGCGTGATTGGCAAACCGAGGCCGGCGAAAAGAGATATAAGACCGAGGTAGTTATTAACGAGATGGTTTTGTTGGGAAATGGCAAGCCAAGATCTGATGATGCCGGTGATCTTGGTGATGAGGTTCCAACAGCCACATCAAAATCAAAGAAATCTTCAAAAGAAGCGCCCACGGATATTTCTACTGAAGAGCCGATAGATCTTGATGAGATTTTAGCTGATACCGACTTTGATGTAGGGGAGGAAGAGTAAAAGTTACTACCTAAAGTATTATGGGTAAATTTGTAAGACCAAAAAACAAAAAGTTTGCTCCTAAAAAAGTTGCGGATGAGTGTTACTTTACCACGCACAAAACCGAGCCCGACTACAAAGACGTTCTTATTTTAAGGCGCTTCATAACTCCAAGAGGTAAGATCTTGATAGGTAGTCTGACTAGCTTAACTGCGAAAAACCAGCGTTTGCTATCCAAAGCCATAAAAAATGCTCGCTTTATGGCGCTGTTGCCCTATACCGACAAGCACGCTATTTAATCGCGCATCCAGTGTGTTAAGATAAACTTATGTCCACAATAGCTGCCCACATAGGAGATGGAATTAACACTTTTTTGGTCAGAGATGGCTCAGGTAGCCGCTCTCTTTTTCACTTTCCTTATTCATATAACCCCACAAATTTTGCTCATTCTTTTGGACCCGAAGATTTTTACTTTGAGTTGTTTTCCCGCGTTTCAGCGGATTATAATGTCGACTTGGAAAAATCCAGTATAGTACTTGCCTCAAGTTTTCCCAGAGGATACTTCTCTAAATTAAACATTAAGCACTTTTCAACCTCTTCAGAACTTTCTTTAAAACATAGGGATATGAGCGTGGTATACGCGAAACGGTCTCTTTCCCCCGATGTAAGGTTATTGAAATACCAAAATCACTCTAGCATTGACATCCTTTCTAATATGTGTCTTTACCGCAATGTAATACCCAATTCCTTGGAAGATAATGTGGGGTGGGGGAGGGATGTACTAGGTGCGCGATATTATGAAAAATCTGAAGGTTCTAATCCTGCTACGCCGCATCCCGTTCTGTTTACGGGTCCCGCTTTTACAGGACCAACTCTGTCCTTGTTTTTTAAGTATTCCCTTGCTTTTACACTCTTACCCGACCAAGGATTATACGAAGTTTACATGGACGAAAATGATTTTCATCTTATTTCCAGTCTTCTTGAAGAATATGAACCGGAAACTTACTTTGAAATTAAACCTTATCTAAAATTTTCAAGAGCGGGACATCTGGCCAAGTTTAAAGGTCCGTTGGAATGTCTTATTAAAAAAGAATACGGAGAACAACAGCTGACAGAGGTTTGCGAAGAAGATCTTTTTGTATTCCCGATAGCAGAGGGAGAGAACATTCATGTCTTTATAAAGGGCAGGCACATAAAGGATTTTGAGGTTGACATTGATGGGGGCGACTTAGGCTTTATTGTAGATACCAGAATTTCCGCAGATACTTTCGCGAACAGTCAAAAATCAGAGTATCTTTTCCCAAAATTACTTAATTTCTTAAGTTCCCATAAAGGGCAGAAATCATAAAATGTATATACCTTGTATCCAAAAAGTATCATACCGAAACAATATCTTAATAGAGCGTTCCTTAAATTCTAGGGGTATCATAACGGTTGCTTCCGGAACAGAACTTAAACCCTACACTGAACTGGGGCAGACATCGTCTGCCATTTTGCTTTCAGGTGTGTGGGGAACCGTAGAAGATGTGGTTGATGAATACTCTGTTTTAATTAAATCCTCTTTTGTTGATTTGCACTTAGCCGTTGCTACTATAGCCTACACCGAAGGCGAGTTAATAGTTTTCCCAAACCCTTCTGATCTTATACAGCGTCAATATCTTGATAAGTACGCATACTCGCTGGGGGGTAAAATCATATATACAGGCAACAATTTAACCTTGAATATCGCGGAACTGGCTCGTAGTTACAAAGTAGCCGGTATTTTAGCAGGAGGTTGCGTTCGTTCAACTTTTGAATACGCCCGCGATAACAATCTGTTTTTGGGTCTATTCACCGGTTTTGGTAATTGCCGCACTCCCGATACAGTATTTGATGTTTTAAATGACGTAGCTACCCGCAGAGTATTTGTATCAGGAGAAGAACGTTTTGTCCGTGTACCCGTTCCGGAGCTATTTTTTCCGGATAAATCGCAGGAAGAAAGCGAAATTTTTAAGGAGGTTATTGACGGATTACGGGTTTTTGTTCTACAAACTCCTTATTTTGGGTCAACAGGCCATGTAATTAGTGTGGGAAAACTTGGGGCTGTGGTAAAATTGTCAAGCACCGGGGAGATTGTTGAGGTTCCAATGCCTAATATGCTGGCCCTTGGTTAGACTGCTGCAAAATCAAGCGGTGATTATTTACCTACTTTTGAGTAAACGTACATAAGAAAGAAATGGAGCCGATAAAAAAATTTCAAAAAAACTTAATAATCTTTCTGCTTATTATCGCCTCATTCTATGGAGGTTACTACTATGGAAAACGCGGGTATGAGATAGAGATTAAGAAAAATGTTCCGTTGGTTCAGATTAAGAATCGCGATGTTTATCCTGACGAAATAGACTTTTCATTGTTTTGGGAAGTTTGGGAGCAAGCCCGCTCCCGCCATTTAGACCGTCCCTTTAACCCGCAAGATATGCTTTACGGAGCTATTTCCGGAATGGTTAACTCACTTGGCGACCCTTACACCTCGTTTTTAACGCCTGAACAGAACAAAATGATCACGAGTTCAATAAACGGGCAGTATCAGGGAATTGGCGCTGAATTAGGTTTTCGTGACGGCCAGTTGATTATAGTGGCTCCTTTGGATGGCTCGCCTGCAAAATTAGCGGGGGTTATGGCGGGGGATAAAATATTGGAGATAGAAGGAGAAAGTACAATTGGGCTTTCTTTAACCGAAGCGGTGGCAAAAATTCGAGGGGATGTAGGTACCACCAGCGCCCTAAAGTTACAGCGAGGTTTGGAGGAACCTTTTGGTGTCAGGATAAAGCGGGACATAATTACTATTTCCAGCGTAATATGGGAGGATAAGGGCAATGGGCTGGCCTATATCAGGATTAGCCGCTTTGGTAACGAAACTAATTCTGAATGGAGTAAAGCCGTGTCCGAAATTGGTCTGAAGATGGATGAATTAGACGCTGTAGTTTTGGATCTTCGCGGAAACCCGGGAGGTTACATGGATTCTGCTATATATATCGCTTCTGAATTTTTAAAATCAAACACAGTAGTTATGTATCAAGAAACTGCCTTGGGCGAGTTAGTTGATTTTAAGGACGATCGTACCGGTGCATTTGAACGGATCCCTGTTATTTATATTCTGATAGACCAAGGAAGTGCGTCCGCTTCGGAGATTTTGGCCGCGGCACTAAAGGAAAATCTTGGCGACCTAGTTGTCATGGTTGGCGAGAAGTCCTTTGGGAAGGGGACAATCCAAGATGCCCGAGATCTTAGGGACGGTTCCGGTTTGCATATTACGATAGCTAAATGGCTAACTCCGGACAAGGTCTGGGTCCATGATGTCGGTATAGAGCCCGATATAAAAGTAGAAAGGACTGAAAAAGACTTTATGGAGGCGCGCGACCCACAGTTGGATAAGGTGCTGGAAATGGTTGGCGGGGATTCGGAAGAGTAATTCTATAAAACCAAAATCCCTGTATAATATCCCCATGAACATGAAACCAAAAATCACCACGAAAGTCATTTTAGGTATCATTTCACTTGCAACATTTCTTTTAGTATTAATCCAAATATCGGGAGGAATTGACTTTTCCTCATATAAATACCATTTACAAAAACAAATAGATTTATTTAAAAATAAAACCGGAGCGTTCACAGAAGAGCCCGAAGTGCACAAGCTGGTGGAAGAAGAATCCGCAATAATAGATGTGGTAGAAAAAGCGTCCCCATCGGTCGTTTCCATTATAGTTAAGCGCGTAGACTTTGACATGTTTAATGGTCCTTCATTAACCGAAGCCGGCATTGGTACAGGTTTTATAGTAGATCCTTCGGGAATAATTATTACAAATGGTCATGTAGTCAACGATCCCAGCGGAGAGTATTCGATTATATTAAAAGACGGCACTTCTTACGAGGTGGGTGAGATTCATTTAGACCGCGTGTCTGATTTGGCGATCATTGAAATTATGGCTAGAGATTTACCTGTATTGGAATTAGCCGATTCCGATAAGCTTAAAGTAGGCCAAAAAGCTATAGCAATAGGCAACGCCTTAGGTAAGTTTCAAAATACGGTTACTTCCGGGATTGTTTCCGGCATCGGTCGGGAAATAACGGCTTCGGCTGGCTTGGGTGAGGAGGTTTCATTTTACGAAGAGGTTATACAGACCGATGCAGCGTTAAACCCCGGTAACTCCGGCGGGCCTTTGCTGGATTTATCCGGTAGAGTAATAGGTATAAATGTTGCCACTACTCCGTCGGCGGATAATATCAGTTTTGCCATACCCGCTAACACACTTCGTCCTATATTGGCATCATTTTTAGAAAAAGGGCGGATAATACGACCTTACTTGGGAGTTTTTTATCAAATTGTGACCGAGGAAATTTCTCGTCTGCGCGATTTGCCCCAGGGTGCTTTTATTTCTCTCGTATACCCCGACTCTCCTGCAGATAAAGCCGGTCTAGAAAGAGGGGATATCGTAGTCTCTGTAGAGGGGCAAGCGATAGACCAAACTAATACTTTGGCTCGTATGGTAAATAAGTCTTCTGTGGGTAAGTCAATAGAGTTGGAAGTTGATCGGGAGGGGAGTCAGAGTCGTCTGACTATTTACGCTTTGCTGGAGGAAACCCCCGAAGAGCTGTAGACGAGATAGATAAGGAAATACTCATCTTTTTATTCGCAACGCCGGTGAGTAAGCTTCACAAGAAGGAGGTATTTTTCCTTATTTGTCAAGACCTTGTGCTTTCTCCAAAATAGAACCCAAATCTCCTGCTAAAACCGTCGGAATGTTATGCCATGATTCCCCAAGTCGGTGATCTGTTATTCTGTCTTGCGGAAAATTATATGTTCTGATCTTTTCGCTTCTTTCGCCGGCCCCCACCTGTTGCGATCTAATATCCGAGATCTCTTGTACCTTTTGTTCTTGCATTATTTCGTAAATCTTTGTAGTAAGCATGGTCATAGCTTTTTCGCGGTTTTTTAGTTGGCTTCGCTCTTCCTGACATTCCACAACAAGTCCCGTAGGTATATGTTTAATACGCACCGCCGTGGAGACTTTGTTCACATTTTGTCCGCCGGATCCTCCGGATTTGAAAAAATCCATTTCTAAATCTTCCGGCTTAATCTCTAAATAAATCTTTTTAAACACGGGAAGCACGGCTACCGTGGCGGTAGAAGTATGAATTCGCCCGCTGGCCTCGGTTGTAGGGACGCGTTGCACCCTGTGAACTCCTGATTCGTTTTTTAATAAAGGATAGACCCCGTGACCTTTCAGGCTGATTGTGGCAGTCTTAATCCCGCCCGTATTGTTTTCAGAATAAAAGGTTTCACTGATTTTCCATCCTTTCAGTTGCGCATATCTAACATACATTCGGTATAAATCATGTGCAAATAGAGAGGCTTCGTCGCCGCCCGTACCCGCACGTATTTCCATAATAGCTTCGTTTGGAAGCAATTCCGGCTCTTTTGATTTTGACGGGTCTGTTGAGGTAATCCCGGTACCTTGATAGTCAATATTTTCCAACGACTTTTCTAGTCCTTCTTTTTGGGTACTGAGATCGGTAATTTCTTGGGAAATCAGTTCCTTTAAATCAGAGGAGTTTGCAGTATCCAACAAAGATTGAGTTCGGGTAATTTGGTTGCTTAATTCCTTGATTTGATCAAGAAGCGTTTGCTTTACATTATTCATAAACGAAGGGATCTATTTTTGTTCTTCTGTTTGTTGCTCTCCCGACTGTTGCGGTTCTATCTGTTCTGATTGTGGTGTGGCTACTTCTGCCGCTTTTCTGGCATCTTCCAACATGTCTTTTAGAGATTTGCTGATAATTGGAGAGTCGGATTTGTTTGCATCCACAGCCTTCTTTTTATTTTTAAGCGAAGCGTTCTTAGCCTTCTTAGCCTTAGAAATCTGCAATTTCTTTTCAAACTTTTCAATTCTTCCTTCGGTGTCAATAAACTTTTGTTTGCCGGTGTAAAAAGGGTGGCACGCGCTACAAATATCTACAGTAATCTTTTGTTGTGTAGAAATAGTTGTAAACGAGTTCCCGCAAGCGCAGGTTATTATGCAGTCATTATAAACTTGTGGTTGTAATTCCTTTTTCATAGCAGTGCGAAGTATATCAACTTTTTCTGTACTCAGCAATGACTACTCCGGTCGCGATAATAGCGCCTCCAATAAGCGTTATTTTGTTTGGGACTTCTTGGAGCAATATATATGCAAAAGGTAGCGTAAAAATAGGGGAGAGGTAGTTAAAGAAAGCTGTATCAGCGATAGAGGCGACGGTTAATGCCCATTCGTATAGAGTGTACGCGACTATTGATGAGAAAATGGCCATGTAAACTATGCCAAATATACCGGTCGTCGATATTGATGTTATCTCAAAGGAGTGCCCGCCCAAAAATCCTTGCCTTTCTAGGTAAACTAGTGGGACCAATGTTGCAAGGCCCACATAGAATGTAACAAAAGTCAAAAGTAGCGGTGAGCGGTTTTTGTCCAGTTTATGAATGTTTAAGGTGTCAAATATTTTGTGGATCTTTTTTGAGTAAGCACCAAGGGCGTATTTTGACCAAAGTGTATAAAAAAGGAAGGCCAAAGTTGAGGTCAATATAAGCATATTTCCCGCGATGCGCAGCTCTTTTGACATTGTCGTCGTGCCAACAAGAAAAAGCGGTTCTATGACAATTAGCCCCGTTCCCAAAGAGGCGAGTATTATCCCGATTTTTGTGGCGGGAGAAATTTTTTCTTTAAAGTAGTAGTAACCTGCTGCAATAGCCAAAATCGGTGAAATGAGCGTGATTATAGAAGCGTCTAGCGCGGTGGCGTATTGATACCCTAAAAATACTAGAGCTAGGCTGGTTTGACCTAATATTCCTAGGACAATAAGAGTTAGAATTTCCTTGGATTTGATCGGGTGCTGTTGGAGTTGAAGTATTGTTGCTGGCAGGATAGCGACACAGACTATCAATAGGCGAAAAAACAGAAAATGCATCGGGGGTATTTCTTTCAGAGTTAGTTTTATTATTGGTCCGGCGAGCGCCCAAAGAATTGTAACAACAGTTAGTGCCGCGTAGGCAAGAAATTGATTTGATTTTTGGGCAGGTTTTGTGGGCATTTTTATGTTTAAATTTTTGACATTAACTTAAATTTGCGGATACAATCTAAATCTCCGCCAATTTTACCTCTTTTTGTTCTCCCGTCATCATATTTTTTACCGTTAAAAGTTCTGTTTTTAGCTCTTTTTCGCCTATAATTATGGCGTTTTTAGCCCTTCTTTTGTTGGCAAAGCGTAACTGTTGGGAAATTGATGTACCTTTTTCGAGCCATGTCAGACAGGATTTTCCTTTTTGTCTTAATGCTTGCGATACTTTCAACGACTTTGCGAGATATTTATCACTGGGATCCTCGGGCCATAAAGTTACTAGAAAATCTATCTCTTGTTGGAGTTGAGGTACCAGATTCCATCCCTCTAAAAATGCCAGTAGCGTCATGTCTCCCATAGCAAAGCCGGTGCCGCTTAATTTTTCGTCTGTAAATAAGTTTATCAAATCGTCGTATCTTTCGCCGCCAAACATGGAGCGATTGTTGTTTGGGTTTAAGTCAAATTGTTCAATGACTATGCCGGTTGAGTAGTCAAATTGTCTCATTATGTCAGGCCTAAATGTAAAGTAATCGCCGTATTCAAGTTGGTTTACAAGGTTAAAAAATTGCAGAGTTTCACGGGCCCCCTGTGAGCCGGCGCTGTATTTCTCCAGGAATGCAAGATCTGCGCGAACAAAATCGTATATTTTTTGTATTTGGGTTGGGTTTACGCTCGCCTCTTCCAGCTCCTTTTCAAACTCGCTTTGGGTAATTTTATTCATGGAATCTATGATTTTAACCACTTTGTTCATCTGTCCGCCTTTTTCACTTATTTTCATTTTCAGGCCTACTTCGTCGCGCATGTAGTCTTCGGCAAGTTTGCGATTAGCGACACGGATTTCAAACATCTCCTTGGTAGCGCCTAGTTTTTTCATTACTTCTACGGGAATAGAAAAGACCTCTACATCAGCGGAAACGGCGTCAATTCCGAAAATATCGCAATCAAACTGGAAAAACTCGCGACCGCGACCTTTTTGCGGTTTTTCATACCTCCAGCAATTTCCAATATTAAACCACCTAATAGGGCGGGGGAGTGATCTAACTTTTGCCGCTACCATTCGGGCTAAAGAAGGAGTTTTCTCGGGACGAATCGCAACTTTTCGTCCTCCTTTGTCATCAAATGAGTACAGTTGGTTATTTACCAGATCTTCGCCGGACTTGGCCGCGTAGAGTTCATATTTTTCTAAGAAAGGAAAATCGTATTCCTCATAGCCAAAACTCAAGGCGGTTTTACGCCAAGTGTCAAAAATGTAATTTTGTACGCGTTTTTGGTCGGGGTAGAAGTCTCGCGCTCCTTTGTAGGGTTCCGTTGATAGTTTTTTGTCCATGTGGCTATGATAGCAGGTTGCTGTTTTTCTGGCTATGGCCGTTGATAGTAACTACCCGAAAAACTAAACAGGTCTGTCGGAATAGTGTTTATACAAATGCTTGACTGTTGTATATACATCTGTTATTGTTGTATTATGATTCAAAAGGCTTTTACAGTAGGAAATAGTGTTGTTTTGACAGTACCCGCTAAAGCGGGGATTAAGCCCGGCACAAAGGTCAGATTTATAAAGAGTGGTAAGAAGAAGCTTGTGTATGAGGTTTTGGAGGATTTTAAGGCTTTGAATAAGGACGCAGAAGTAGAAGACTACTTGAATGAGGTAACTGGTGCTTTCAAGCTTGCTGACACTATGAATACGGAGGACCTGATGGCTAGAATTAAAGAGTTGGAAGAAAACCCTTATGACCACTCAATCCGTTTTTCTTGACACCAGTTTTTTGGTTAGTACACAGATGGAGGCCCACGCCTTCCACGAGACCAGTCTTTCTATCCTGAAGCCACTTATTGCTTCAAGTTCAAAAGTTACACTCGCAACCTGTCCGCTCGTATTTGATGAGTTTTGGTATGTTCTTTTAGGGTTGTGGAAAAGTGGTCCTGATCTTTCTAAGAACTTTGTGCGTGAGAAGTTACTCCTTGCTACCAATAATGTTTTCAGGTTTCGGAATTTTAAGCTTCTTCCCACTGTTTTAACTGAAAAAGACTTACTAAGTAATATTGAATTAATGTTTAAATTTGGTCTACGGTCTCGTGACGCCCTAATTGCTAGCATAATGAAAAAGGAAGGTATCAAAAAAATTGCTAGTTTTGATACTGACTTTGACAAAGTGAGCAGTATTACCAGAATCTTTGAATAAGTCTTTTGCTAATCTGTTTTTTAACCCAGCCCTTGATTTAGTTATGATAATATAACTTTATGAAAATAACCTACATAGGACACTCCTGCTTTAAAATAGAAATTAACAAAAAGACCATAGTTATAGACCCCTACGACCCTTCCAAAATGGGGTACAACTTTCCCAAAACCAAAACAGACATAGTGCTTCTTTCCCATGGAGACGCAGAAACCCGCTATCTGGAAGGCGTATCCGGATATGAACATTTAATTGATTCCCCGGGGGAATATGAAGTATCCGAAATTTTTATTTACGGTCTTTCCACTTACCATGATGACAGCCAGGGCCAAAAAAGAGGCAAAAACACCGCTTATTTGATAGAAAGTGACGGCTTTTCTGCCT